>DEPC01000115.1 GCA_002358555.1 Hungatella sp. UBA3402
CAGATTGTTCTGGACTTTTTTTGTGTACAGTGAGCAGGGAAAGTTTCCTGTACTCGATTGTATAAAGATGGATAAGGTACTTCCATATTTTTATTGTGTTTTATATATAATAATGATATGATTGTATCCAGAAAGAAAATTATGGAGATGAATATGAACAACACTATCAATGAATTAACAGAGCGCAAATCTGTTCGTGTTTATACAGAACAGACTATTTCTCCAGAGATGAAAAAGGCCATTCTTGAAGCCGCCGTACAGGCCCCTACAGCTGGCAATCAGCAATTATATACAATTTTAGATATTACATCTCAGGAATTAAAAGAAACCTTATCAGAGACCTGCGACCATCAACCTTTTATTGCTAAAGCTCAGATGGTTCTGATTTTTTGTGCAGATTGTCAGAAATGGTATGATGCGTATAAAGTAGGAAATTGCATGCCCAGAAAACCAGAGGCAGGAGATTTGATGTTAGCAGTGACAGATGCAGCCATTGCTGCTCAAAATGCAGTGACTGCTGCTCATAGTCTAGGGATTGGTTCCTGTTATATAGGAGATATTATGGAACAATGCGAACGTCACAGAGAACTATTACAGCTGCCTTCTTATGTATTTCCAGCTGTTATGTTAGTATTTGGTTATCCTACAGAACAGCAAAAGCAACGTAAAAAGCCGAAACGATGTGACTTAAAATATATTGTTCATGAGAATGGATATCATCGCCTGACAGAGAAGGAATTAAAAGAGATGCTTGAACAGGAAGATAAAAATTTTGAAGATTGGATACAAGCATTCTGCAAGCGCAAATATAATAGCGATTTTTCCAAGGAGATGAGCAGGTCTGTAAAAGAGTATCTGAAGAAATTTTAACCTCTTCCAGCAATGGTTGATAACAGTCCCCAAATATTCTATAATAAATTCAGTCGAGAAACGAAATGGTATGGTGAGTTTCCAGAGATACGCCAGAAGCTTTGAAAAGAATCTTTTTGGAGCTAAAGTTTTTGCTTGCTTACAACAGGCGATGCACCGATAGAAGTGCTCAAAAACTACATAGAAAATCAAGGTCACAAAGACCGAAGAAAGAAGTGAATTATGGCAAACAAAGCATACAAATTCAGACTATACCCAAACAACGAGCAAAAGGGTTTGTTTGCTAAGACTTTCGGCTGTGTAAGATTTATCTATAACCATATGCTTTCTGATAAAATCAAATATTATGAAGAAACTGGACAAAAGCTGGGTAACACTCCTGCTCAATATAAAGTGGAATTTGAGTGGTTAAAAGAAGTGGATAGTCTTGCACTTGCCAATGCACAAATGAATTTGCAGAAAGCATATAATAACTTTTTCAGAAGTCCTAACGTCGGGTTCCCGAAATTCAAATCAAAACATAGAAACACAAACTCTTATACTACCAATAACCAAAAAAGTTCGGTTGCTATCGAAAATGGCTGTATAAAATTACCGAAAATCGGTCTTGTAAAACTCAAACAGCATAGAATCATTCCGTCTGATTACAAATTAAAGTCTGTTACAATCACTCAGACATCAAGCGGAAACTATTATGCAAGCGTTTTGTTCAAGTACGAAAACCAAGTACCAGAAATACAACTGAAAAACTTTTTAGGATTGGATTTTTCCATGCATGAACTTTAAAAGACAGCGACGGGAATGAACCACAATATCCAAGATATTACAGAGAAGCTGAAAAACGTCTGAAACGAGAGCAACGCAAACTTTCAAATATGAAGAAAGGTTCTAAAAATCGTGATAAACAGCGTGTAAAAGTTGCAAGAATACACGAGAAAGTGGCTAATCAACGTAAGGACTTTTTACATAAGCAATCAAGGCAGATAACCAATACTTACGATTGTGTATGTATCAAACGAGAACCGACTGTTTGTAATTTGCGAGAGGAAGCACCTACCTCTTTAGGTGGGGGAGGATGTCATCTTATTTACTCCATAGTTACCCACGTTTCCAGTTTAAAAATCTCTAATTTTAATAAAGAAACAAAAGATAATAGGATTCAAGCATATTTTAAAAATTTCAGGAGGAATTGTTATGGGCAAACGAGATGAATATCCACGTCCTGATTTTGTCAGAAATCAGTGGATAAATCTGAATGGAAGCTGGGATTTTTATATAGGAGGAGAAAAGAAAAGGATTGAGATACCCTTTGTATGCCAAAGCTCTTTAAGTGGAATTGGTGAACGGATAAAAGAAGATGATGTTATTTATGAGCGAAGATTTAAGGTTCCTCAAGAATGGAAAGGAAAAGAGATTTTACTAAATTTTGGAGCTGTGGATTATAGCTGCCAAGTCTTTATAAATGGAAAATTGGTGGGAGGCCATACTGGTGGCCAAACTTCTTTTAGTTTCTCTGTTACAGAGGCTTTGTGTTGGGAGGAAGAGAATATTCGAGTTGAAGTCACAGACAGATTAAAAGATGAAAAGATTGCCAGAGGAAAACAATTTTGGAAAGAAACTTCAGAATTTATCTGGTATACCCCTAGCACTGGAATTTGGCAGAGTGTATGGTTGGAGCCAGTAGAAACAGCTCGATTTGAATGGATTCATTTTACACCAGATATTGATGAAGGAATGGTGAAGATTGATTACCATATAACAGAGAACACAAAATTTCCTTGCAAAACTTCTATTGTGGTGACAAAAGAAGGAGAGGAGGTTTTTCACGGAATTATAGAATGTAATGAGGCTGACCAGTCTGTAAGTGTAGATGTATTTCACAAAAAAGCGCTCAATGGTTCTTTCCATTTTACTGGGGCTTACTGGTCTCCAGAAGAGCCAAACTTGTATGATGTGTCTATGACATTGGAGGATGCACAGGGGAAGATAGATGAGGTCAAGTCTTATTTTGGGATGAGAAAGATTGAAATTATTGACGGAAAAATCTATTTAAATCATAAACCTTATTATCAAAAATTAGTGCTAGACCAGGGGTACTGGAAAGAGAGTCTGATAACAGCTCCATCGGATGAAGCCTTTCAGGAAGATATCAGGAAAGCGAAAGCTATGGGGTTTAATGGATGTCGCAAACATGAGAAAGTGGAAGACCCTAGATTTTTATATTGGGCAGATAAAATGGGATTTCTGGTATGGGAGGCCATGGCCAGTTTCTGGGTCTATACACCGGAAGCTGCTAATGCCTTTATGAAGGAATGGATAGATGTAATTCATAGAGATTATAATCATCCTTGTATTGTAGTGTGGGGAATGCTCAATGAAAGTTGGGGAGTGCCTAGAATTAGGAATGACAGACAACAGCAATCATTTGCTAAGTCATTGTATCATTTAGCACATAGTCTGGATGATACCAGACTGGTCATTTCCAATGATGGATGGGAGATGGTAGATACAGATATTTGTGCGATTCATTCTTATAAACATGGAGAAGAAGGAAATAGAAAGCAACAGCAATTTTTTAACAAAGCTTTGAAATCTATGGATACGATAGGAGCTATTGTAGAAAAACCAGTATTTGCTCAAGGAACAAGATATCAGGGACAGCCAGTAGTGCTCACAGAATTTGGAGGAATTTCTCTTTTGAATATTGAAGAACAAGGATGGGGATATACTTCTATTGGAAAAGAACAGTTTTTAGATGTTTATGCGAGAGTATTACAAGATGTATATGAATCCGAGATGATTTGCGGTTTCTGCTATACTCAGCTTGCTGATATTGAGCAGGAGGTAAATGGCCTGTTGACAGAAGAGCACGAATATAAATTTGAACCAGAACAGATTCGGGAGATTATGGATATGCCAGAAAGGTATTGAATCAAGAAATAATCTACGCATAGCAAATCGACGGCAGAGCGTAAAAACTCTGTCGTTTTTAAGTGCACAGCTCTATGCAGAGGAAGTATGCCACTAAGGCCATGGGAACACGGCAAGGGGCTACTGCAAAAAGGGGATTTATATAATATATAGTATGAGTTATAGAAAGCTCTCAACTGACAGTTGAATATTTTCAATTCAACCACAGGTTCGTGTAAAAAATGCATCATTAGAGGTATCATTCAAGATAAAAGGAGGCAATATGATGAATCAGACAGAAATTGGTAAATTTATTGCTAAATGTCGAAAAGAGAAAAAATTAACTCAGGCACAGTTGGCAGAAAAACTAAACATTACAGATAGGGCTGTATCTAAATGGGAGACAGGAAAAAGCATGCCTGACTCATCTATCATGTTAGAACTTTGCAAAATACTTGAAATTACCGTAAATGAGCTGTTAAGTGGGGAGAAAGTAGAGATAGAAAATTATGAAAAAAAGGTAGATGAAAATTTGATTGCTCTAAAAAGAAAAGACGAAAATAATATGACAAAAAATGGAATCATCTCAATTTTATTTTCTGCACTCCTTTTTATAGGGATTGTGGTATGTTTTATTTGTGATATTGCAATATCTAATAGTTTAACATGGTCATTAATTGCAATTAGTTCGATTGTTTTTGTATGGGCTATATTTTTTCCAAGTATTATATTAGGAAAAAGAGGGGTTATCATAAGTTTAATATCTTTAAGTATTGTTATCATTCCGTATTTGTTTTTGCTGAGCAATTTAATAAAAGTAAAAGAAGTTTTTTCAGTTGGTACAGTACTGGCGGTAGCTTCAATTGTATTTTTATGGATAATAGTTGCAATTTTTAGTCGGATGGGGAAAACAAGGGGATTAGCTGCTTTAGGAATAACTTTTTTATTAGGGATTCCGTTTGAGTTTATTATCAATATAATTCTATCAAGAATAATAGGAGAATCTCCTTTTGATATATGGGATATATTGAAGTTATTGAGTTTTACATTTATCGCTTGTATTTCATTTATTTGTGATTATGTTAAGAATAAGGGATTGACAAAATAAACAAAAGAATTTGTTGTAAAAAAGCTTTGGAAATCTTAAAAGAATATTGCAAATCAAAATCCTATATGCTATAATATTTCCACATAAAAAGTAACGAATAATCTATAAGGAAAAAATGAATCTCTGAAAGTATACCAGTACAATCGGAGATTATTCCCTTTTTACAGAAAGATAAATCATTTGGGGGAGTTATAGCATATTCATTATCATTTAATTATTTGCTCATATAGCAACAGCCTACATCAGCTATAATAAAACCATCTACAAGAATCTCACTTTTCTTATTGATATAAGGAATATATTATTCCTATGATATATTTTGACCTTATTCTACAATTTTCCCAATAAAATAATTGTTACAATCAGGAATTATTCCTCAGAATTGATAGAATTTTTACAATCTAATTTTCAGGAATTTTTCTCTTTAATTATTATCAAAATTTTATTAAGAATAATTTGTACAGAATGTTTAATCTGGAAAGCAATAGACTTCTATCATTTAAGAATTGAGGGATTTTCGCACATAATAAATATTCATAAAAAACGAGAGTAATGCAATTTATCTGTTATTAGGAAAAGTGCTATATCAGTTGAAAAAATACAAGGTTTTTGAACGATGTTAGATATGAGTTAAGAAGTAGGGTCAAATAAAAGATTATCAAAGGTATTAATGAAAATTTAGCTGGGCAGTAAAGGAGATAATAGATATGAAAGATTTATTGATGGTATTGCTAGAATGTGGCAGTATGGACCTTGAAATCCTAGATGATGTTGGTTATAACCTTGGAGAGATTGCAGAGAGGCTGATTATAAAAGGTATCAAACCTACACTCAATACTATCACAGATATGATATTCCAGAAGGGACAGAGCGAATTGAAAGATGCTGTTTGGGATGAGATACGGCATAGAGAAGCATTACAGACGTCAAATGTCTCGGTAGGTGAAGCTGAATATAAGTGTTTTCAGGAAGAAATTGATGAATTGAAGAGTGTAAATCCAGAGAAAGATATGTGTTGGCTTTGTAATTATATAGATACTTCATGTTGGTTTAGCTACAATGAAGAAATCTATCGAAAGTATATTCCAGAGGCAATCAGCAATATTGAAAGCAATATGGGATTTACGTTTTAAGAGGTGATTTAACAAAAAGATAAGTTTAAATGAAAAATAAGAAAGAGAATTTGCTGGATATTAAGTGAACAGATAAAAAAGGGGGACACCATGGTATCCTCCCTAAGATGTATCTGAAAAATAAGAAAGAGTTCTATTTCACAAATGTAATAGTTACAAGATTAACATAGCGTCCCCAAAACTGAAAAACCGATATTGTTGCTTGATGGCCTCCTCATAGGCATTCAGGACTTGTTCTCGTCCGGCTAGAGCTGATACCAGCATTACCAGAGTGGATTCTGGAAGATGAAAATTCGTTACCAACCCATCAAGAATTTTAAATTGATAGCCAGGATAAATAAAAATATCTGTCCATCCACTTCCTGCTCTTAGAATACCATCATTTCCTGTAGCGGATTCTACAGTACGGCAACTGGTGGTTCCCACACATATAATTCTGCCTCCTGCTTTTTTTATATCATTGATTTTTTGAGCTTCTGTTTCCTCCACCATATAAAATTCGGAATGCATATGGTGTTCTAATATATTTTCCACTTTGACTGGACGGAAAGTGCCAAGACCTACATGAAGGGTCACATGAGCAATGGTTACTCCCATGACAGATATTTGCTCTAACAATTCTTTTGTAAAATGAAGCCCCGCCGTAGGAGCTGCAGCGGAACCATCATGCTTTGCATAGACAGTCTGGTAACGATTTTTATCCTTTAATTTGTGAGTGATATAGGGAGGAAGGGGCATTTGACCTAATTTATCCAAAATTTCTTCAAAAATTCCTTCATAAGAAAATTGAATCAAGCGGTTTCCGTCTTCTACCACATCAATTACAGTACCTTTTAGTAGACCATCTCCAAAAGAGAGTATCGTACCTGGTTTGGCCTTTTTTCCTGGTTTTACTAAGGTTTCCCATATATCACCAGAATTTCTTTTTAAAAGAAGGACTTCAACTTTTGCCTCTGTCTGTTCTTTGATACCATATAAACGAGCAGGAATTACTTTGGTATCATTGATTACCAGACAGTCTCCTTTTTTTAGATAGGATAGTAAATCGCGAAAATTTTTGTGCTCTATTGCTCCTGTATTTTTGTCTAATACTAATAATCGTGAGGAGGAACGTTCCTCCAAAGGCTCTTGGGCAATCAGCTCCTGGGGTAAATTAAAATTAAATTCTGATACATTCATAATATCTGTCAATTAACCTCCATCTTAACATGTAATGTGTCAAAAGCAGCCTATAATCCATTTTTTATTGGGCAGTTCCACCAATAATTACCTTGGACTCGCTGAAACTATTATAAATCCTTTGAAGTACTTCATCTGAGGCAATAGCCTCCTGCTGTCTAGTAAGAATCTGAGCCATGACTGCCTTGAGTTCAGGTTTTTCTCCTACTTTACGGATATAATCATTGACAATATCAGAAGTTTCCTGAACCATATAGTATCGCCCTTCAGCATTCATTTTTGCATATCCCCAGCTAAATGTGGGCATCAGGGTTTCTGTCTCTCGATAGCGAATCTCATAATAAGGAAAGATGACATAAGAATCTTCTTCTGGACCTTGAATAGAATAACAGGAAATGTTTTCATAGCCTTTAATACTAGCCTTAACAAGCTCCATACGATTTCGTTCCTCATTTTTTTGTTCTTCAGACCAATCTTCCATATCAAATACCCATGCCAGAAGGTCAGGGTCACATTCTTCTTTTGCCTCACAATAAGATTGGATAAGCCCAGTCAACTCCAAAAGTGCATCCTGCTGGAGAGGATATTGGGACGGGTCAGCTATTGTTTCAGATGGATTAGAAGATTTAGATTCTGTCTCATCTGCTTCTGAGACTTGGTCTGTACTTTCTAAAGATTGAGTTTCATTATTATCATTGAGGTTCTCATTATTATCTTCCCTAGTCATACTTGGGTCTTGTGTTACGCCACCGGCCAGAGATACTACAGGTAACTCAGAGAGAGAATCTTCTTTTCCTGTTCCTGAATGGTCTATACTTAAAATAATAATAATCAATATAACGATAATAAAGGGAATGGCACCAAACCGTATGAGCTTCTCTATGGAATTATTGTCCAAATTTCCTTTCATTCCTTTTTTCTGAGATGGCATCTTTTTACCTCCTGGGTGAGCAAGTCTTGTTATATTCTAGCAAAAACAATGTTAAAAAGCAACTGGTATGGATACTTATCATGTTGTTGCTACAACTGGCAGTAAGGCTCCTGCAATGTAGGGCAGTAGGAACAACTACTGAGTCCTTGCGATTTGGGAAAGCTGATGGTATAATCAAAGAAATGTGATAAAAGACCCTTCATATGCTATACGCAGACAAGAAGATTGAATTTCTGATGCAGATTTGTGTGAACTAAAAGTTATGAAAGCGCCTATCTTAGAAAACTTTTTAAAGTTTGTCTATTCTTTGTAGTCTTAGAGCATATCTGAAAATGATTTTGGCAGAATTTGATCTCAGTTTGTAGGGAATGATAGACAGTTTAGATATTTTATAGAAAAGATAGCAAAAAGATAGATAGTAAGAATGTAAATATATAGGAGAAACACAGACTATGGAAGAGATTCGTTTAAATAAATATTTAAGTGAGATGGGAATCTGTTCCCGCAGGGAGGCTGACCGATTGATTGAAGATGGAAAAGTCTTGGTTGACGGAAAAAAGGCTCTTATGGGAATGAAGATTCAGGAAACTCAGACTGTAATTTGCAATGGAAAAGTTGTAGAGATGGCTTCATCGACAGAAGGCAAAAAATCAGGTTTAAGGCCAAAACCAGTTCTTCTGGCAGTGAACAAGCCAAAGGGAGTAGTATGTACTACCTCTGATAAAGATCGAGCCATGAATATTGTGGAGTTGGTGGATTATCCAGAGAGAGTATATCCTATAGGGCGCCTGGATAAAGATTCAGAGGGATTGATTTTCCTGACGAATCAAGGAGAATTGGTGAATCAGATGATGAAAAGCTCCAATAACCATGAGAAAGAATATGTGGTAACGGTGGATAAGATATTGACAGAAGCTTTTGTCAGAAAGATGGAAGCTGGTATATGGCTGGAACAATTGAAGGTGACAACAAAGCCTTGTAAGGTGACAATCACAGGAAAAAGAGAGTTTCATATTGTACTGACACAGGGGCTAAACCGACAGATTCGTCGAATGTGTGGAGCTTTGGGGTATCGAGTTCAGAATTTGAGGCGAGTTCGCATTATGAATATATGTTTGGGCAATTTGAAGACAGGTACTTTCCGAAAAGTGACACAGAAGGAATATAGGGTTCTTATGGAAATGCTTCAGGATAATGGGAATTTACATTAGAGTATGTAGATGGCAAGAACAGAATGGAGAGGAATATGGAACAAAAATTGGTAAGGATGAAAGAACTGGTAGCCATATTGTCGGAAGCAGCTAAGGCTTATTATCAGGAAAGCCGTGAAATTATGGCTAATTTTGAATATGACAAACTTTATGATGAACTGACTGTTTTGGAGAAAGAGACTGGTATGGTATTATCAGGAAGTCCAACCCAAAAGGTAGGATTTGAAGTGCTCAGTGAACTTCCAAAAGAAGCTCATCCTACAGCTATGCTTTCTTTAGATAAGACCAAGGAAGTGGAAGTTTTGGAAGAATGGCTTGGAGAACAGGCAGGAATACTTTCCTGGAAATTAGATGGTCTTACCATTGTCTTGACTTACGAAAATGGAGAGCTTTCCAAAGCAGTAACCAGAGGAAACGGAGAGATAGGAGAAGTTATCACCAACAATGCAAAGGTATTTGAAAATATACCACTAAGGATTACATTTAAGGGTACTTTAGTCTTGCGAGGAGAGGCAGTAATCAAATACTCAGATTTTGAGAAAATGAATGAAGAGATTGAGGAAGTAGAGGCTAAATATAAGAATCCCAGAAATTTATGTGCTGGTTCTGTAAGACAACTTAATAACGAAATTACCGCCAGACGCCATGTAAATTTTATATCCTTTGGTTTGGTGCAGGCAGATGGCATAGATTTTGGAAATTCCAGGATGAAACAGTTTCAATGGCTTCAGTCTTTGGGATTTGAAGTTGTGGAATATCAGTATGTAACTAGAGAAAATGTGGCAGATAAAGTAGCCTATTTTGCCCAGACAGTTGCAGGATACAATATCCCTTCTGATGGTCTTGTATTGACCTTTGAAGATATCGCTTATGGGGAATCTCTGGGCAGAACAGCTAAATTTCCAAGGAACTCCATTGCTTTTAAATGGGCTGACGAAATTAGAGAGACATCATTATCTTATATTGAATGGAGTGCTTCTAGAACAGGATTGATTAATCCAGTAGCAGTGTTTGAGTCTGTAGAATTGGAGGGAACGACTGTCAGTAGGGCCAGTGTCCACAATATCAGCATCATAGAGTCTCTGGAATTGGGGGTTGGAGACACTATCACCGTATACAAAGCTAATATGATTATTCCCCAGATTGCAGATAATCTGACTAGAAGTGGTGTCAAGGATATTCCAAAGGTATGTCCAGTATGTGGAGGAGTTACGCAAATTCGACAGGTCAATGATGTAAAGACTCTATACTGTACAAATCCATCTTGTCAGGCAAAAAAGATTAAAAGCTTTGCCCAACTGGTAAGTCGGGATGCTTTAAATATTGATGGACTTTCAGAAGCTACTTTAGAGAAATTTATTGGAGCTGGATTTATCAAGGAATTTGCAGATATCTTTCATTTGGACCAACATAGAGAGGCTATTGTGGAGATGGAGGGATTTGGTCAGAGGTCTTATGACAAGTTAACACAAGCTATTTCTGATGCATCTCATACTACATTGATAAGAGTTGTGTATGGATTAGGGATAACAGGAATTGGCTTAGCAAATGCTAAAATGTTATGCCGTCATTTTCGATATAATTTTGAAGCTATGTGTACTGCAGATATAGAAGCTTTGACAGAAGTAGATGGCATTGGACAGGTACTTGCAGAAGCCTGGCGCAATTATTTTGCTGACTCCAAAAATAAAGAAGCAGTAAATCGCCTTCTAGCAGAGCTTACCCTTGAGCCTGTGGAGGAAGAGGAGGAAAATGGAGAATTTGCAGGAATGACCTTTGTAATTACTGGTTCTGTGACTCATTTTAAAAACCGAAAAGAAATACAGACATTGATAGAATCAAAGGGAGGCAAGGCTACAAATTCTGTGACATCAAAAACAACCTATTTGATTAACAATGATGTGAAATCTGCATCATCAAAGAATAAAAAAGCCAGAGAGCTGGGGATTCCTATTTTATCAGAGGAGGACTTCTTAAAGCTTTTGGAGGGAGAATACCATGCCGATTAAAATTCAGAAAGATTTACCAGCCAGAAAAATATTAGAGTCAGAAAATATTTTTGTTATGGACGAAGACAGGGCTATGAGTCAGGATATCCGTCCTTTGGAAATATTGATATTGAATCTGATGCCCATTAAGGAGGATACAGAAACTCAGATTTTGAGAGCTTTGTCCAATACACCATTGCAGATTGACTGTACATTTTTAATGCTCAGTACCCATAAATCGAAGAACACATCAGCCAGCCATTTGAATAAATTTTATGTGCCATTTTCTGAAATACAGATGAAAAAATATGATGGTATGATTATTACAGGTGCTCCAGTGGAATTGATGGAATTCGAGGAGGTAAATTATTGGGAAGAATTGACCCAGATTATGAAATGGACCAAAACTCATGTAACCTCAACTCTTCATCTGTGTTGGGGGGCTCAGGCAGGGCTGTATTATCATTATGGAATTCCCAAATATCAGATGGAAAAAAAGCTTTCTGGGATTTACACACATAGACTTCTTGACAGGAAGGTTCCTTTGGTGAGAGGAATGGATGATTACATCATGGCTCCTCATTCTCGATATACAGAAATTCGGAGAAAGGATGTAGCAGAGCATAAGGAGTTACAGATATTGGCAGAATCCTCTCAGGCAGGATTATTTCTTATTATGAAGCGAGATGGAAGCCAGATTTTTGTCCAAGGGCATCCAGAATATGACCGAATGACATTAAATAATGAATATCACAGAGATGTGTCAAAGGGATTGACACCTCAGATTCCTTATAATTATTATGAGAATAATGACCCATTTGCCATGCCAGTACTGAGTTGGAGAAATATGTCTACCACTTTATATAGTAATTGGTTGAATTACTATGTATATCAGGAAACACCATATGATTTGTATGAAAAGCAATAATAAGATAAAATCATTTCTGCCGTCTATATGCTCTAATTTAACTAGCAGAACAAGTTAATTTACACAAGATTTGTATTAAATTCAGTCAACATAGCCTGCTATGCCTTCTTCATTTAGTACAAATCTTGCATAAATTGTGGCATATATCTGCCAGAAAGCAGTTTTCATACATTCCCTAGATTATCTCAAAATCTTTATGGTAAATAAATTTCCTCACTGCAAGCTGAAGAATATGGAATCCCAAAACTTAACTATCACTGCGGAGCTTGAATTGACTTACTAGATTTCTGAGCACTTGGGCTTGGCTAGAAAGCTCTTCACTGGTAGCAGCCCCTTCTTCTGCTGTAGCAGAGTTAGTCTGCACAACAGAGGAAATCTGATTCATACCTTCTGTAACCTGTCCGAGAGATTCCGATTGATTCATAGAGGCATCTGCAATCTGGTCCACAATACCAGAAACAATTTGCACACTATCTACTACTTTCATGAGAGATTCTGCTGTTTCATTTGCGATTTTTCTTCCTTTATCCACGGCATTGGCAGTCCCTTGAATCAGTTCTGAAGTGCTGTTGGAGGCGGTTGCTGACTTGCTGGCAAGATTGCGCACTTCATCGGCTACTACAGCAAACCCCTTTCCTGCCTCTCCAGCTCTGGCAGCTTCAACAGCAGCATTTAAAGCCAAGATATTGGTCTGAAATGCGATATCTTCAATTGTCTTGATAATTTTCTCAATTTCAGATGATTTATCTCCAATTTCGTCCATAGCTTCAATCATAGCATACATCTGCTGAGTACAGAGGGCAGTCTCAGAACCAGAATCTAAGGAATGTTTCCTTGCATCTTCTGCATTTTGTGCAGTTTCCTGTACCTGTTCCAAGATTCCCTCAATGGTAGAAGCCAGCTTTTCAATAGAAGAAGCCTGTTCTACTGCACCTTGGGATAGTGCCTGGGCGCCAGAAGCCATCTGGCTACTTCCAGAAGATACTTGGTCCGCTGAAACATCAATCTGTTTTAAGGTACTACTTAAACGTTTGTTCATTTTTCGCATAGACTGCAAAACACCTTCAAAAGCGCCTACATAGTTATCCTCAGCTTTTGTCTTTATATTAAAGTTTCCCTCAGACATCTCTCCCAGGACATATTTTAAATCTGTCACAATATGGTTCAAATTGGCAGTCATATCAGCAAATGTTCTTGCTAAAATACCAATTTCATCTTCACTGGAAGCTTCAAGCTCTACTTCTAAATTGCCTTCAGCTATGCTCCGTGCAGCATCTACAACGCCTTGAACAGGACCAAGAACCTTTTTCACAACAAAAATAATCGTTAAGATAATGATTACAAGGGCAATTACTGAAAAGGCAAGCATCCAATAGACTGTGCCTTTGACAATGGCATCAATATCACGATTGCTGATAGCTGTCAGCGACCACCAAGTCTGGTCAGCCGCATGAATAGGAGTAAAATATCGAGTTACTTTCCTTCCATCTTCTCGAGTTGTTTCCAGATGAAATTCTTGTCCTTGAGCCATTTTATTTTGCATCTCAGCTAATTCTGACGGATTAGGCGTAAATTCAGCCATCTGCTTGCCAATATCAGCTTTA
The DNA here is from genome assembly GCA_002358555.1 of Hungatella sp. UBA3402. Taxonomy (GTDB): domain Bacteria; phylum Bacillota; class Clostridia; order Lachnospirales; family Lachnospiraceae; genus UBA3402. The sequence goes on from DEPC01000115.1 coordinate 13,863, forward strand.
TCCTCACTGTCATAGATAATCGTACTATCGTGGTTGTAAATCGTGCAGTACATACTAGGGAAATTTTGGCTAGTGGTATTTACTTTATCAAAATTATTTACTTTAATGTCTCCTACAACTACAGCTATCACTTGGTCATTATAAATAACTGGACTAGCATAGGATACCATAGTGAATCCATTGTATTCATAGGGGTCAGTAACCACTGTCTTTTTAGCAGATACCGCCATTTCATAGTAAATCTCTTTGGAATAAGTTTCATAAGGCCCATAGGGAACAATATCACTGTCGGCATTTTCCTCACTGATATAGAAAGCATAATCTCGGATATCCTCTTGAAATTTATTTGGCTCAAACATAACACCAATGCCTGCCAAATCCTCATTGTATGCTACATTGTTTCGAGCAGTTTCCCGTAAATATACTTCAATATCATAATTGAGAGGAGTTAATACTTTATCATAAATAGAACTTCTACACAGTTCCATGGCAGCTGGTTCAGTGGGTACCTCAAGCCATGAAGGATTATCATTCATAGCTGTCTTATAAGCTTGTTCCAAATAGAGCTCCATATGGTTTGTAACAGCCTCCGCCTCATCAAATATGGTTTGGATTTGATTGGCATTTAATCTCGAAATTGCATTTAATTGCTCATAGGTAGAAGACGAAATTGCTTTTCTGGACATGAAAACTGCGCTGCCAATCAATATTACTAAAATCAATGACAGGACACCACCTATAGTTAACGACAATTTTGGAGCTAATTTCATTTTTTTGAACATAATCTTCTCCTTCCCCCATCTCTGTTAAATCAGAGTTAGACTCCATTCCCTTTTTGTCTTATTATAGCACATTTGGTCATTACTTTAAATAAATAAGATAAAAAATCCAAATTTAATTTTGTTCAAATTGCAATAGTTTACATTCCTAAATACTTCCTAGCATCGAAATATGGGAATCTTTAATCAGATGGGGGGATTGACTCTTACCATGGATAAGATATGCTTCCTTAAGAATTTGTAAGAATAATTTCACAAAAATAATCGGAAAAATTTAGGCATTTTCCATGGATTTATGATAATATCCTATTAGATAATATGGTAGAAACTTACTATTATGGAAATTTAATCAGGGAGGATAGCTATGTTTGGGAAAAAACGGTGGATAACAGTCTTACTGGCAATATTGCTTATGGTGGGGACTGCATTCCCGACGTTGGCAGTTACAGGAACTAAGATAAGTAGTGTATCATTGAAGATTACTTCAGATATTGAGGCTGGTCATGATTATGGTGATGTGAATGTCACCACAAGCAATAGCAGATATTTTATAGAAGAATTTTATGTAACAAATACGCCTGAAGGAGAATGGAAAAAAGGGGCAAGGCCGAAGGTTAGAGTTACTCTGATAACCGATGAAGGAGAATATTATTTTAAATCAGGATTTTCCAAGAGTGATGTGAGTTTAACTGGAACAGGAGCAACGGTTTCTTCTGTAAGCCGCAGCAGTAGCACAAAGTTGGTGGTCAATATAACATTGGATGCCTTGGGAGGAGGCAGCAATGGCTATGATTTAGAGGTTTATGGAGTAGGATGGGATGGAGATACCGGTTATGGATATTGGGAACATAGTGAAGATGGAAAGAGATATGAGTTAAAAGTATACCGTGGAAATAGCCTTTTAAATTCTTCCACATTGACTACAAGCGATAATACCTATAATTTTTCTAGTTATATTACCAGAAGTGGAACCTATACATTCCGAGTTCGTGCAGTTTATAATTCTTCTAATAAGGGAGAATGGATAGATTCTGATGACTGGTATGTAGATTCTCAGACAGCCAGAGAATTTGGCAATTCCAGTAGCTCTAGTAACCCTAGTAGCTCCTCAACTTCTGTCAATACTTCTGGCAGTTCTTTAACCAGTCCTGGCAACAGTAGTTCTGGTGCATGGCTTCAGGACAGTGTGGGGTGGTGGTATTGTAATGCGGATAGAAGCTATACTATCAATGGCTGGCAATCTATTAACAATAAGTGGTACTATTTCAATGAGAGAGGCTATATGGTAACTGGATGGGTTTTGTGGAAAAATGCTTACTATTATTGTGGACCTGATGGAGCTATGTTGACAAATACTTGGACTCCTGATGGATATTATGTAGATGGCAATGGCATCTGGGTACAGAATAGCCTAAGATAGGCGAGAATTAGGATAAGGATATAGAAGAGGACGGCTGACCTGACAGAATCAATAAATCTGTTGGGTCAGTTGCTTTTTCAGTTTACGGACAAGGAAATTCGTGTTATAGTTTAGGATGTATTGATTTTAAGAAGGAATTTTCAAGGAAGGGTATGGATATGTCAGTAGATTATAGATTGATGATAAAGAATTTACAAGAGATGGAGACTTTGTTTGTCGCATTTTCTCAAACAACCAGAATGCCATATGTAGAATGTGATGAGGAGACCTTTGACGACCAGGTATATCTGTTTGCAGAGGAGGAGGAAGCTAAAAGCTGGGCAAAAGAATATGGGGAAAAACAGATTCCCTTGAGTGTTGCCAAAGTAAATAAGGAACAGATGTTGATGTTTTATACTAGCCTTCATCTGATTGGCGTAAATCGTATTGTATTTCACAATGGAACAGAATTTACATATTTTCCTTTAGAGCAGGTAGTAACGATAAAGAAACCAGAGCAAGGGGCAAATGCGCTTCCTGAGAACAATGCTATTTTACAGTTGACTATGATTTATTTTCTCCAGGAATTGAGAAGGCCAGGCCAATCTGTCCAGGACCAGGACAGAAGAAAACGTCTTCAGGACATGGAGCAGGAGATGATGGTCAATTTGGTTCGCTCTAAATATATTATGGCCATTGATATTAGCAAGGTAGAAGGAGAATTTAACCCTCAAAAGCCAGGGCAGAATATTCAGATTCCTTATTTGAAAAATGATAAGGGTGAGATTATGCAGCCTTTGTTTTCAGATGTATGGGAATTTCAGAAATTCAGTCAAAATGCAGCTTCTAAGCTTCGGATTGTTATGGTGCCCTTTAAAGGACTTCTTCCATCCTTGGTAAAAGAGGCCAGAGGATATGTGTTGAATCCAGCGGGAGTGGGATTGATGCTGCTGAGAGAGAAGTTGGAATTGCTCAGTAGACAGACAGAGGAATAAAATTTAATAGAATCTGATTTCCTAGAGGAATTGATGTGATATGAGACAAGATAGGAAAGTTTAGAGAGAAGGATATCGGGATATTGATAAAGGAGTAGAAAAGGGATAATTGCAGATAGAATGAATAAAAAATATGAAATTTTAAAAAAATATTTTGGTTATGATTCATTTCGGCAGGGCCAAGAGACTTTGATTGATGGAATCTTGCAGGGAAGGGATGTTTTTGGAATCATGCCTACAGGTTCTGGAAAATCATTATGTTTCCAGATACCAGCGCTTATCATGGAAGGGATTACTTTGGTAATCTCTCCTTTGATTTCATTGATGAAAGACCAGGTCGCCACGTTAAACCAGGCAGGAATTCATGCTGCCTATCTAAACAGTTCTTTAACATCTACCCAGTATTATAAAGCGCTGAGTCTTGCAAAGGAAAGGAGATATCCCATTATCTATGTAGCTCCTGAACGATTGGAGACAGAAGGATTTTTGGATTTTGCTTTAAACAGCAAGATTGCCATGGTGGCAGTTGATGAGGCTCACTGTGTATCTCAATGGGGACAAGATTTCCGACCAAGCTATCTAAAAATTGTGGAATTCGTAAAAAAATTACCCAAAAGACCGGTTGTCAGTGCATTTACGGCTACTGCAACAAAAGAAGTGAGAGAAGATATTATAGATATCTTGCTGCTAAGGGAGCCTGTTGTGGTGACAACAGGGTATGACCGTCCTAACCTGTATTTGGGAGTGCAAGCGCCCAAGGATAAGTATGGGGCATTGAAAAATTTTATTAAAAGCCATCAAGGACAATGCGGAATTGTCTACTGTCTGACCAGAAAATTGGTGGAGGAGGTAAGCAACCGATTAAAAGAAGACAAAATCTCTACTACCAGATATCATGCAGGATTAAGTGACCAGGAACGCAGACAAAACCAAGACGATTTTATTTATGATAGATGTCAAGTCATGGTGGCAACCAATGCATTTGGAATGGGAATTGATAAGAGCAATGTAAGATTTGTAATCCATTACAATATGCCAAAAAGTATTGAGGCATTTTATCAAGAGATTGGAAGATGTTCCAGAGACCAGGAACCAGGAGAATGTATTTTGTTCTACAGTGGTCAGGATGTAGTTACAAATCAAAGATTTATTGACAATAATGAGGACAATCAGGAACTGGATTCTTTAACTCGAAGAATTGTACAGGAAAGAGACAGAGAACGACTGAAGAAGATGACCTTTTATTGTTTTACAAATGAATGTCTGAGAGATTATATCCTTAAATATTTTGGGGAATATGGTGCAAATTACTGTGGAAACTGTCAGAATTGTATGACCCAATTTGAATCCATAGATGTGACGGAGATAGCTAAGGCACTTATTGGCTGTGTATCAACTTCTCGTCAGAGGTATGGAGCAACTGTAATTACTGATACGGTTCATGGAGCTGATACCGTTAGGATTAGGCAGTATCACATGAAGGAAAATCCATTTTATGGAATCCTTTCTCATATACCTATCTATCGGCTGCGTCAGGTGATGAATCATTTAATGTTAAATAACTATTTGGCTGTAACCAATGATGAGTATTCTATTATAAAGCTTACACAAGATTCCAAGAAAATCACAGAGCACCGTGAGACAGTTACTATGAAGATGGGAAAGGAACAGGAGCGATCCAATAAGGAAAAAGGCGAGAGAAAGGTTAAAAGGAGAAAAATAATTGGAGTCGAACTTTCACAAGAAGATGAATATTTGTTTGAAAGATTGAGGCTTCTTCGGACAGAAATTGCCAGAAAAGAAGGAGTTCCACCTTATATTGTATTTTCGGACAAAACCTTGGTTTCTATGTCCTTGATAAAACCCAGGAGCAAGGAAGAGATGCTTTCTGTGTCTGGAGTTGGAGAATTCAAGTTTGAAAAATATGGAGAAAAGTTTCTAACCTGTGTGAAAGCCATATCTCCAGCTTATGAAGAGGAAGATTTATTTTTAATTGATGAAGAGAATGACTTTAATGACTGGTATTTGGGAAATCTTATGGAGGCAAGGGAATATGGAAATCAGGAAAGGACGAAAGAATTCAAACTGGAAAAAGAGAAGACAGAAAATGTTAGAGTGACTTCTAGAGCAGCAATGGAGGAAAAACGGGCAAATAGAAAGACAGAATTTGTTATGACAGAGGAATTAGCGGAGCAGATTCATTATTCTAAATTGACTACCCTCAGCGATTTTGTTGGTCAGATTAATGATTTGAGAGATTTTATAACTATGAAGCGGTTGACTATCAAATCTGTTGAGGACTGGCTTACAGAGAATGGGTGTTTTCGGATACAGATGTTCAATCGAAGACCAAGAAAATGGTTGACAGACCAAGGCAGAGATTTTGGGATTGTGGCAGAGAAACGAGTAAGTGAAAGCGGCAAGGAGTATGAGATATTTTTTTATACGCAGGAGGCACAGAAACGAATTGTGCAATGGCTGTTACTCTAAAGATACAAAGAAAGGAAGAATTGCGATGTCTATGGAACAGTTGTCAATGTTTGACAATCAAGAGGTCTATCATCCTCTGGCCAGCCGTATGAGGCCAGAGAATTTGGAGGAGTTTGTAGGACAAGAACATATTCTGGGCAAGGGAAAGGTACTGCGGCGGCTCATTGAGCAGGACCAGATTCCATCTATGATATTCTGGGGACCACCAGGTGTAGGAAAGACAACCTTAGCAGGGATTATTGCCCAGAAAACACATGCCCAATTTATCAATTTTAGCGCAGTTACCAGCGGAATTAAAGAGATACGGGAAGTGATGGCCCAGGCAGAGGACAGCCGCAGAGTTGGAATTAAGACCGTGGTGTTTGTAGATGAGATTCATCGATTTAATAAGGCACAACAAGATGCATTCCTTCCCTATGTGGAGAAGGGAAGTATTATTTTAATTGGAGCTACTACAGAAAATCCATCCTTTGAAGTCAACAGTGCTCTTTTGTCCAGATGCAGAGTATTTGTGCTTCAAGCTCTGTCAACAGAAGATTTATCAAAGCTTCTTAAAAGAACTTTGAAAAGCCAGAAGGGCTTTGGATATTTGAAAATTGATATCACGGAAGATATGATTACCATGATTGCAGAATTTTCCAATGGGGATGCAAGAACGGCATTAAATGTCTTGGAGATGGCTGTTACCAATGGGGAGGTCAGCACAGAGAAAACGACGATAACTATGGAGATTCTGCGTCAATGTGTAGGTAGGAAAAGCCTTCTTTATGATAAGAAAGGGGAACAACACTATAATCTGATTTCAGCTCTACATAAATCCATGCGCAATTCTGACCCAGATGCAGCAGTCTATTGGTTGGCACGGATGTTAGAAGCAGGAGAAGACCCATTGTATATTGCAAGGCGGTTGGTGAGATATGCCAGTGAAGATGTCGGAATGGCAGATAGCCAAGCTTTATCTGTGACAGTATCTGCTTACCAGGCATGTCATTTCTTAGGGATGCCAGAATGCAATGTCAATTTAAGTCATGCGGTGATTTATTTATCCATGGCACCTAAATCGAATTCTTCCTATACTGCGTATGAGAAGGCCAAAAAAGATGCACAGAACATGTTGGCAGAGCCAGTCCCCCTGGTTATCCGCAATGCACCAACAAATTTGATGGAGCAGCTTCATTATGGAGAAGGGTATGTCTATGCACATAATACCAAGGAAAAGATGGCCCGAATTCAGTGTTTACCAGATAGATTGATAGGAACTCAATATTATTATCCTACAGAACAGGGGATAGAAAAAGAGGTAGCCAAGAAACTCGATAAGATTAAGAAATGGAAAGAAGAAGAAGAGTATAATTAAAAACCATAGCAATTTTGCGCAGAGCTTTAGAGAGTTTTAGATATAATTTTGTGAAAATATTTGATTGACGAAAGTTCTAATTTTGGTTAGAATGTTAGTATACTGACATAAATGAGTGGCCGTATCTATTCAGATAGGATTATTTATCTACAGCTTCTTGAGTATGTTTCAAAAATTCTTAAAGGAACCCATTTCTATGGAGATAGAGCATGTAGGATTTGAAATTCGTACCTTATCAAATCTGATACGTCGGAAAATCAATCAGATGGTTGCAGAAGAAGAGGAAACATTAACAGCACATCAGGTTTGGGTGCTGGATTTTCTGGTACACAGTGAAGGCAATGACATTGCCCAGAGAGATATCGAGAAAAAATTTTCTATCCGGCGTTCTACAGCCAGTCATATGCTAAAGCTGATGGAAAATAATGGGTATATCAGGCGAATTTCTGTGCCAGAGGATGCCAGGGTAAAGCAGATTGTCCTAACCGACAAAGGACAGGAAGCTCATGAACGGATGAAGGATAGGCTGAGGCGATTTGAGACTATGCTTCAGACAGGAATGACAACCGAAGAACTACAAGAGTTTCTTCATATGGTGAAGCGGTTCCAACAGAATATTGATTAGAAGTGACAATATTTAGATAGTTACAAAGAAAGGCCAACATAACCCTGGGTTGGCTTTCTTTTTGCTAAGATTGTCAGTGTACGAACAAAAGGAGAAGGAGGATTTGTATATGAACAGCAACAAACAATTATTTGAAGAAGCTCCCGTGTCAAAGGCAGTAGCAGTCATGGCGATTCCTACTATGATTTCTATGTTGGTAGTGGTCATTTATAATATGGCAGATACCTTTTTTATCGGGCAGACAGGAGACCCTATGCAGGTGGCAGCAGTTTCCTTGGCAACTCCAGTGTTTATGGTGTTTATGGCTCTGGGCAATTTATTTGGAATTGGTGGTAGTTCGGCAATTTCTAGAGCCCTTGGAGAGAAAAAGATAGAAAGGGCAAGACAAATCTCTTCGTTCTGCTGTTATGGCTCTCTAGGACTTGGCATCATCATGTCTCTTGGATTTTTAATAGGAATGAACGGAATTTTAAAGCTTATTGGAGCCAGTGAAAATACAATTGGATTTGCAAGAGATTATTTGACGTATATTGCATTTGGTGGACCATTTATTATGTTCGGAACTGCATTCGGCAATATTTTGCGAGGAGAGGGTGCAGCAAAGGAATCTATGATTGGCAATATGATTGGCACTGTGACAAATATTGTGTTGGACCCTATCATGATTTTAATGTTAGGCTGGGGAGTTGTAGGAGCTGCTGTGGCAACAGTAATTGGAAATATAGCAGCAAGTGCATTTTATTTATTGTATTTTCTTAGGAAAAAATCGAGTCTTTCGATTCGCTTAAAGGATTTTCATATGGGTGACAGGATTGCGGCAGGGGTTATGTCTATCGGAATTCCAGCATCCTTGAACAATATTCTTATGAGCTGTGCTAATATTGTTTTGAATCAGGTACTTATCAGCTATGGAGACACTCCAGTAGCAGCGATGGGAGTCGCCAGCAAAGCTAATATGCTGGTGGTGCTTTTGCAGATAGGGTTGTGTGCAGGAATCCAACCTCTAATCGGCTATAATTATGGAGCGAGAAATAAAAAGCGTCTCTTGGAGGTATTTAAGTTTACAGGATTATGTGCAGTGATTATAGGAACCCTTTTAACTGCTGTGATGGTAGTAGCTAGACAGACCGTAATCCGAGCATTTATTGATGATGCTGAGGTAATTGCATATGGAATTCAGATGGTGATTGCACTTCAGTTGTCAGGTCCAGTACTTGGAATATTGTTTTTGTGTATTAACACCATTCAGGGTATGGGGAAGGCAATTCCGTCCTTGGTTCTGACCATATGTCGTCAGGGATTAGTGTTTATTCCGTTGGTATATATCCTTAATGGAATGTTTGGGCTAGATGGAGTTGTCTATGCACAGGCAGTAGCAGACTTTATTTCCATTGTGCTATCCTTAGTAATATGTTTAGGAATTTTCCGTAAAATGGACCAGGTCAATGCTGCAATCAGTGATTAGATAGTGACATTTTTCTAAAATGATGGTAAAATGAATCAATAAGATCATCAAAAGTAATGTCCAAAAGCACAAGGAGGATAAAGGCTCATGTTAGATACAAAGGTTGCAAGCCTGCTAAATGTGCAGGTGAATAAGGAATTCTATTCGGCATATTTATATCTGGATTTTTCTAATTATTATATGGACCAGGGACTAGAAGGATTTGCCAGTTGGTATAAGGTTCAGGCTCAAGAGGAGAGAGACCATGCCATGTTGTTTATGCAGTATTTACAGAACAATGGATGCAAGGTGACTCTAGATGTGATTGATAAGCCAGATAAAGAATTGAAAGATTTTTGTGACCCTCTTCATGCAGGGTATGAGCATGAGCAGTATGTGACTGGACTGATTCATACCATCTATGATGCAGCAAGTGAAGTAAAAGATTTCCGAACCATGCAATTTTTGGATTGGTTTATAAAAGAGCAGGGAGAAGAGGAGACTAACGCAGAAGGGCTGATTAAGAAATATAATCTATTTGGCCAAGACCCAAGAGCTTTGTATATGATGGACAATGAACTGGGAGCAAGAGTATATTCGGCTCCATCTCTGGTGTTATAGGAATTGGGAATGAGTATGAATGTATATACAATGTGTTTCAGCCCCACAGGAGGAACTAGAAAGGTACTGAACATTCTTGCTAATGAGTTGGGGACATTCCAAGAAATTGATTTTTCTTTGCCAAGAAAGAACTATGGAATGTATCGATTTGAGAGAGGCGATGTATGTCTAGTTGGCGTTCCATCCTTTGGAGGTCGCGTCCCTGAGAGAGCACTTAAGAATTTAACAAGAGTAAAAGCTGACCATGGGGCAGCTATTCTGGTGGTTACTTATGGTAATCGGGCATATGATGATACGTTACTAGAGTTGAGAAAAGCTATGGAAGGCTGCGGTTTTCGCGTGGTAGCTGTGATAGCTGCTGCCACAGAACATTCTATCATGCATCGCTATGGAACAGGACGACCTGATGCCAGAGACAAAAAAGAACTGAAGGCCATGATAAAACCGATTCAAAAAAAGCTTCTCAAGCCAGAACAATGGAAGGATTTTTTTGTACCTGGGAAGTATCCTTATAGAGAATATTCCGGTGTGCCTTTAAAGCCAAAAGCAAATAAAAAATGCCGTAATTGCGGCATTTGCGCTGCAAAGTGTCCGGCAAGAGCCATTCCAAGAAAGCATCCAAATAAAACCAATAAAAACCGATGTATTTCCTGTATGCGATGCATCCATATCTGTCCAGAAAGAGCAAGACAGTTGGATTGGAAGATGTCATTATTGGCTTCCATAATGTTGAGAAAAGCCTGCTCAGGACGAAAAACAAATCAACTATTCCTTTAAAAACATAAAAATAAAAAATGTAAAAAACATGTTGGTATGCCTATTTTCTGCCAGCATGTTTTTCTTTTGTTCTGCACATATTAAGAAGGCAGACGAGCCAGAAAAAAATTTGGCAGTCCTAATAAAAGTAAGTAAGACCAAGCAGAAAAGAAATTTGGTAGTTGTACTAAATAATAGGGAAAACGCTTGGAAAGAAAGTATTTTGAAAAAGAAGAAAGCCGTAAATGGCGCTAAACTATGCAAGAACAGGAGGGATATTATGAGTCCAAAAGAATTAAGCTATATTGAAGATGCATTGGGGCATGAGAAATTTTTAAGAACCCAGTGTCAGGAGGCAATGAAAAATTTACAGGACCCCGAATTGAAGTCATGTGTAGAACAATTTTCTCAGAAACATCAACAGATGTTTGACAATTTTTATAATCTGATTTAAGGGAGGAGGAAATCATATGGATGACAGATGTATTATGGAAAACCTGCTTATGACGACCAAGGGAGTGTGTGACTTATATTTTCATGGAACCATAGAGTCCTCCACCCAAAATGTGCATCAAGCATTTGACCAGGCTTTAGACAGCAGTCTATGTATGCAGGATGATATCTATAAAAAAATGTCTGCAAAGGGTTGGTATTCCACAGAAACTGCAGAGCAACAGAAAATGCAGAAGGTGAAAAATCAGTTTGCAGGAATGTAATAATAGATTTAACAGCGCAATTAGCAATGATTTCAACAATTCTACCAACTAACACAGAATTATTGGGCGTAGCAGGACAATCTTTGAATTTAGAAAAAGAATAAAGAGTCTGACGATCCAGACTCTCTCGCCAGAGCGCGGCTGCATCAGCAGTCATCTTCCTTATGCGCGCAGTGCGCATCCGCCGGAGGGTTTTGGCTTTATAGAACACAATTTCTTATAAAGTGAAAAAACGACGCAGCGATAGGATTTTATGCCTATCACTGCGTTGTTTTAGAGTGAAGAATTAGGTTAAGAGAGTAAAATCTGGAAAAATGTATTGACAAGCTTTCTGGTACAATGATACTTTAGACCAAGATATTGTTACAGTAAAAAGGGTTTTTAAAGGCAGGAAAGATTATGGATAACAGGTTATGGCTGATTCTAGATGGATTATCGCAGGAATATAAAACTTCAAAGCAGATTGGAGAAGAGCTGGGAATCAGTGAAAAAACTGTGAGAACCAGGCTGAGGGAGTTGGAGAAGGAAATTTCTGGGAAAGGAGCAAAGGTCTGCTCAAAGCCTAGATATGGTTACAGACTAGAAGTTGATGAGCCAGAGATATGGAATCAGTTTAAAGGTGGAAGATACAAAGAGCAAAGAGGAGTCCCTGTAGATTCCAGAGAACGTGTAGAGTATATGCTAGCTTTATTTTTAAACAGACCTGATTACAGAAAGCTGGAGGATTTAAGTGAATTTTTATATGTATCGCAAAAGACACTTACCAATGAGCTGAAACGCGTGGAATATATATTAGATTGCTTTGATTTAAAGCTGGAAAGAAAACCTTACTATGGTATTCGAGCTGAGGGAAAAGAATTTAATAAACGATGTTGTATGTTAGAGAATTTTTACCTGCCAAAAAAATCTCTGTGGGAGGTTCATGGAAAGCGGGAAAAGGAAAATGATATCATTGGGGGGATTCTTTTAGAACTCACCAGAGAATATGGGATGCGCTTTACAGAGATTGCATTTCAAAATACTGTGCTCTATATTTCTTTAAGTATTTCCAGAATGAAAAAGGGAATGTTTATTGAAGAAGATGTGCAGCCAGAAAAGCAGGTGGGACGGGAGATGGAACTGGTAGAAAAGCTATATGAACGCCTTGTTTCTCCAGAATTAAAGGTTCCTCCTGTTGAAATCCATTTTACAGGAGCTTATATTGCTGGCAGACGGATTCTGGAGTTAGATAGGGAGTATGGAGAAAATGCAGTTGCCACAAAGGAGATGGACAACCTAATTTCAGAAATTTTAGAAGAAATTTTTTTAACCTATAGTTTAGAGTTGAGAGATAATCTAAATTTGAGGATTATGTTGATACAGCATCTGATTCCCATGGAAATCCGCATTCGCTATGATATTCCTGTGGAAAATGTACCTGACCATCAAGTAAAGGAAAAATATATTTTAGCCTATTCCATGGCTCAGCTTGCCGCTACGATTCTGTCAAAGCATTATAAAAAGGAAATGCCAGAAGATGAGGTTGCCTGTATTGCCATGTATTTTGCTATGGCATTAGATGAACAGAAGATGTTAAAAAAGCGAAGAAATCGCATCTTGTTAGTATGTATCAGCGGAAAAGCTAGCTCCCGATTGTTGAAATACCGATTCCAGAGAGAATTTGAGGAGTACATTGAGTCTTTGCAAATTTGTGGGATGCATGAATTGGAACAGGTAGATTTGAGAGAGATAGACTTTATTTTTACGACAGTCCCCATCTTTAAAAAAGTATCGGTACCTATCATGGAAATCCACGATTTTTTGGAAAGTGGGGAAATTATGTCTATCCGTCATTTTCTTCAGGTAGGGGATATGGAATTTCTAAACAAATTTTATCGAAGAGAGTTGTTTTTCTCTGATGTATCGGGAAGTAACCGAGAGGAGGCCATTCATGAAATTTGTGTCCGAATGGCTCAAGTGGTTTGGATTCCAGAAGGATTTGAAGAGTCTGTCCTAGAACGAGAACAGTTTGGAGCAACTGATTTTGGAAATCTGGCAGCAATTCCTCATCCTCGTTACAGCATGACCAAGGAGACTGTGGTAGCTGTGGCAGTGCTGAGACAGCCAGTTTTCTGGTCTTCTAACCAGGTACAGTTGGTGATACTGACCTCTTTAAAAGAGGTAGATGATGAAGATACACAGAAATTTTATGAAATCACAGCAGAATTTCTGTCAGATAAGGAGGCAGTAGAAGGACTCATAAAGGAGCCAGTATTTGAAAACTTTGAGAAAAGAATTACCGCATTAAAACGGTAAGATGCGTTCTGGAAGTTATCCGACATTTTATTTACAATAATATCATCAAGAGGTAATCAAGTTTTAGAAATGGAGGGAGGTCTATGAGGAAAATTGTATTGCTTTGCAATATGGGAATGTCAACAAGCCTAATGGTGAATCGAATGAAAACAGCTGCCGCAGAGGAAGGATATGAATGTCAGATTAAAGCGCATTCCCTGCAAAAAGCAGAGAATGTCATTGCAGAGGCTGACATTCTGCTGATTGGGCCGCAGGTTGAATATGAATTGCCTCATCTAAAAGAAAAGTATCCAGATAAAAAGATAGAAACCATCACCATAGCAGATTATGGGAGAATGGATGGAAGGAAAGTTTTGGACCACGTAAAAAAAGTTCTTGGTGATTAAAAGCAACCCTAATGAAACAAAGGGCAAAAGCTATCAAACAATAGGGGAGAGAAAAATGTCGGATAATAAAAATACATTTATACAATCATTTCAGATGAAATTAGGGGAATTTGCCTCAGCTATGAGTGCAAATATTTATGTAACAGCTATTCGCGATGCCATGTTGGCCTATGTGCCTTTTACCTTTATTGCATCTATTTTCCTTATTTTGGCCTGCTTTCCGGTGGAAGGATTTAACAATCTGATATCGTCCATCTTGCATTGCGAGGCAGCAGTATGGCAGGGAAAACTGTTGTATGTACATAGTTCCAGTCTTGCCATCGGAGGTCTTTTGGTGTCTATGACCATGGCCCATTCGATTGCAGAAAAGATGAAGCTCAATGAGATTCAGATAACCGTAACGTCTGTGGTAAACTATTTAATCTTGACACCTATGGTAAGTTCTGAGGCAGGCAATGCCATTTCTTTAAATTCTGTCAGTGCGGAAGCGATGTTCTGTGCGATTTTGACAGGAATTTTTACAGCAAAGATTTACCAGATAATAGACAGCAAAGGCATTAAAATCAAGATGCCAGAGGCAGTTCCTCCGGCAGTATCAGCTCCATTTGAATCATTGATTCCGTCCTTTGGTGCGATTGTGGTATTCTGGGCAGTTCGTCTCATTATGGATGCCATGGGAACCAATGCAGTAGCTTTTATTAATGGTACCTTGGGTATGCCGTTATTTTTAATCGGTGGTTCTATCTTTGGTATTGTGGGAGCTAAAATATTTGAGCAGCTTTTATGGTTCTTTGGACTTCATGGAGGCTCCATCGTCTCAGGAGTTATGACTCCTGTTTTGCAGGTATTGGAAGACCAGAACCGTAATCTTTCTATGATGGGCCAGATGCCTACCAATATTATCAGTAGCAGCTTTTATTCCCATTTTGCCTCAGTAGGTGTTGTGGGAGGTGTAGTTGCAGCTTTACTTGTAGCAAAAAGCCGTCAATATAAGGAAATTTCAAAAATTGCCGCAGTTCCCTATATTTTTGGAGTAGGAGAACCAGCGTTATTTGGATTTCCTATGATGTTGAACTTTGATTTGATTATTCCATTTTTAACTTCCAATGCAATTTCGGCTATTATTGCTTATGTAGCATTTTCGATGAAATTGGTTCCAGTTGCCACAGGTTTGGTTCAGCTTCCATGGACTACACCGCTTCTGGTCAGTGGAGCATTGATTACAAACAGCATTTCAGGGGCTATTTTACAGTTAGTCCAGTTGGTGGTGGCAACCTTTATATGGCTTCCATTTATCAAAAAGGCTGATAACCGAAATCTTGCAGCAGAGAGTGGAGCAGCGGAGTAACCGAAAGCAATGGATTTTAGGAGACAGGAGTACATAGAGATGAGTGAAGAAAATGTAACCAGAATGGTACAGATGATAAGCACTGCTGGCATGGCAAGGGCAAAATATATGGAGGCAGTTCGGGCAGCCAAGGCTCAAAACTTTGAAAAAGTGCCAGAGCTGATGGAAATAGGTGATGAGTGCTTTGGAAAGGCCCATGAACTTCATTCAGAATTTCTAGCTTCTGGCTCTGCTGATTTGACTGCGTGTGGTGTAGGAGCAGAAATCAATTTAATTTTAGTTCATGCTGAAGACCAGATGATGTGTGCTGAGACATTCCGAATGATGGCAGCAGAGCTGGTTGATGTGTATAGAAAACTTTATGACAAGAAAAAGAACTGATTGACAAGTGGCAGCCCATTTCCAAAAAGGAACAGGCTGCCACAACAATTATAAGTCAAAGATAGAAAGGAAGGCACATCATGGAAGAATATTCCAACTGGATTTGGACAAAATCATGGGGAGCAGAGGAGGATAAGTCTCCAGGAATGGTCCTTTTCCGAAAGAGCATTAATTTGAAGGCAGAGGCAGAACAAGCAGATATCAAAATTTCTGCAGACTCCCGATATAAATTATATATCAACAATCGGTTTGTGGAGGCTGGGCCCAGCAAGGGCGATGGACAGGTCTGGTTTTATGACCAGATATCTATAAAGCCTTATTTAAAAACAGGGGAAAATGTATTGGCAGTGATGGTACTGCGCTTTCCTATGAAACCTTCCGAGAGCAATCAGAGTATTTTAGGCACATTTATCCCTGGTTTGTTTTTAACAGGCAGTGTTAAGGATAAAGAAGGAATTATATATGATATTTCAGCAGATGAGACATGGAAATGTTGTATCGACAGAAGAACACGATTTATCCGAGAGGCGCCAGGCTTTTCTCCTCTTCATTTTTATGAGGAGGTTATTGAGACAGAATCCATGAAAGGTTGGAAAGATATCGGATATCAGAACACCAAATGGGAACAGGCGGTTCCATATCCAAGAGCAGCGATTCGAGATGCCATCAGTCCTGGCAACCTAAATCACAGAACGATTCCTTATATGAAAAGAAAAATAGGGCGATTTGTAGAAGTTATGGCTGTCAGGCAGTCTCATACTGAAAAAGAAAAATGGAATCAGATGTTATCTGGAAATGGGACAGTTGAAATTGAAGCTAACACAGAAGAAATTGTGGAAATCCATGCTGGAGAGGAGATGACAGGATATCTAAAGATTATGCTAGAACAGGGAGCAGGAGCCAAGATTCGACTGCTCCAGGCGGAATCCTATGTTCAGAAACAGGGTACCCAATCGTTAAAGGCAGACAGAATGGATTCAGAAGGAGGGGTTCTAGAAGGATATGAGGATTGTTACAGACCAGCAGGCTATGGAACAGAAGCGAATCCAGAAGAGTATGAGCCATTTTGGTTTAGGACGTTCCGTTTTATTCAGTTAAAGATTGTGACAAAGGATAAACCTTTAAAAATCCGAGACTTTTTCTTTGAGGAAACCGGATATCCATTGAAAGTAAATGCCTGGGCAAAGACTTCGGATGCTTCTCTGGAAAGTATCTGGAATATCAGCGAGCGTACTTTAAAACGGTGTATGCATGAAACCTATATGGACTGTCCATTTTATGAACAGCTTCAATATGTCATGGATTCCAGAGCTCAGATTTTGTTTACTTATGCGGTTTCTATGGATGACCGTCTTGCACGAAAATGCATGGATGATTTTAAGAGGGCACAGAGATATGATGGTCTACTATGCAGTGCATATCCCAATACACGTCCTAATGTGATACCAGGATTTTCTATCTTCTATATCTGGATGATGCATGACCATATGATGTATTTTGGAGACAAAGAATGGATTCGCTTTCATATGCCAGCAGTGGAAGAAGTGCTGAATTTCTTTGAAAGGAACAAAACAGAGCAAGGATATATAGGAAAAGTAGGAGGATTCTATCGGCAGCACAAGTTTTGGTCTTTTATTGACTGGGCCCCTCAGTGGAAAGTGGGAGTACCCAATGCAACAGAGGCTGGAGCACTTACTATGGAAAATTTGCTGTATCTTTTAGGGCTAAAGATGGGAAGTGAATTGGCAGAGTTTATCAGTCGGACAGAGCTGGCAGAAGAATATAAGAAAAAAGCTCAAAGTCTGAAGGATAGTATCAAAAAATATTGTATGAACTCAGAAGGGTGGCTGATGGATGGACCTGGTTATGAGGAGTACAGTCAGCATTGTCAGGTATTTGGAATTCTTTCAGGAGTTTTGGATAAAGATACAGGAAAGCGAAATCTTCTCAAGACTTTAAGAGATAAAGAACAATATGCACAATGTACAGTTTCCATGGCATTATACTTATTCAGAGCTCTTGAAATGGTAGAAGCATATGAAGAAACAGAAAAATGTTGGGATATTTGGAGACAGATGGTTAAAAACCATATGACTACTGTTGCAGAATCAGATGTATCTCCTCGAAGTGATTGTCATGCATGGGGAGCGCTGGCTCTCTATGAACTTCCAGGCACTGTGTTGGGAATAAGACCTGCGGCTCCTGGATTTGAGAAGATTCAAGTCAGCCCATTTCCCGGTTATCTGACATGGGCCAGGGGAGAAGGACTGGTTGCTGATGGAAAAATTTATGTAGAATGGAGCAGAGACAAGGAACAAGAACTTTATATAACTGTAAAAGCAAAGAAAGAAGTAATGAGGAAAATCATAAAACAAGGAGGAATCGAGTATGTTGAGGAATAATTGGAGGAAAAGATGGAATCCTGTAGTCAGTGGTCTATTGGCAGGAACATTAGTTTTGAGTGGATGCAGTGGTAAAGCAGCATCAAGTGAAAATAGTACAGCACAGACAACGGCAGAAGACAGCGAAACTGTTCAAAGAGAAGATGATACGACAGACTTAGAAAGTAATCATACCTCCCAAGATGAGAGTAGTACAACTCAGACTGATGCCAGTGTTGAAAAAGAAACCGAGTCCTCAGACAAGGGAAAGCCAGAGCAAGGAAACACACAAAGCCAGGAAATTATGAAGGAGACAATATTAGATACATCAGAGGGGAAGCTTCAATACTATTTTTATAGTGCAAAAGAGAACGGATATGACAGCAATCGTACAGATATTATGTCTCCAGCTTTTTACATATTTGCAGGAACAAAGACAGAAGAAGAAGCCAATGAATTGGTAAATGAACTTGGCATGACAGAGACCATACAAAAATGGGCAGGCAGCATCTGTGTTGTCAATCCCTTAGAGGGCAGTTATGGAGTAAAGGACCAGACCGCATTTCTGGAGCTGGTAAACAGCTATGGACCTGCCAAAAATGTCAAGGCAGTGGGTATTGAAGAAGGTGCTACCTTTGTTAATAACTATATCTCCCAAGAATGCTATTTCATATCAGGTATGATGATTTATGGCGGTGATATGGAGGAAAGTCTTGATTACATGGTTCCAGTTCCTGTATATCTAAGCAATGGTAGTCAGACAGCAATCGATTATTATACAAAGGCTAATCAAGGAGAGAAATTGGCTATAGTAGAAACTGGTACAGAAAAGAATCTGACAGAGGCATTTGGTAATGCCTGGGAAAACATTTTGGGAAAAACTTATAGGATTTATAACTGGACAACCGAGTTTTATTCCAGCAATATCATGGACCATACAACTCCCTATGAGTTAAATGAAATCGTAGATTTTGATGCTCTGGGAATTCAATACATTACCTGCAAAGATGAGAAAGTGACAGGTATGGATGGCGCTTATTCCTGGTTTGAGTATGTGCCAGAATCTGTATTGACAATGGATGAGAAAACAGTACCCCTGGTAGTGAGTTGTCATGGAAATCAGAATGACCCCCATATTCAGGGAGATACCACAGGATGGCCAGAAATGGCGGCAAAAGAACAATTTATTGTAGTCTCACCAGAATGGCAGCCCAAAGACATCAATTTTACAAGCTGTGACGGTTTAGGGGAAGACGGAGTTGTAGCATTAGTTGGAGATTTGATGAAGAAATATCCTCAGATTGACCCATCACGGGTGTATATCTCAGGACTCTCTGCAGGTGGTGCATTTTCCTTTATGATGGGAATTAAACATAGTGATTTATTTGCAGCAGCAGCTCCAGTTTCTGGAGTAAATGCCTATGCAGGAGAGATTGAGGAAGCTCTGAAAACTTATACTGGACATGGAACACCACTATTATATATGTGCGGAGACTATGACTTTTTCCAGATGATTCCTGTAGATGGAAGCAGTCCAAATGGAATGCCAGGAGTATGGAAGGATGACCCCAATGTGAGAATTTTTTCCGCATTGCAGGCATATCAAAAGACTTTAGGATTGGAAGTTTCTGCAGAACCGGATATGAATGCTAACCCTTATTTTGGAATTGCACTTGATAATCAGCAGGATGTGACATTGGGAGAAAAACAGATGTATACAGGAACTCTGTCCAATGAAGATGGAGTGGTAATGGAACTGGGGGCTATCAAGGACCTTCCTCATTGGAACTATAAGCCAGAAGCAGAATACATCTGGAACTTCTTTTCCAACTATGCCAGAGATATGGAAACTGGGGAGATGGTGTTTTTGAAATGATGGGCAGGTTATAATTTATCCCAATCTTCTCTTGTACATGGCTCTTTGCTGTAACGTGCTTTTTCATAGAGTTCATGCAGAGTATTTTGTTCCAAACCAGCGAGCTGTTCTAGTTCGCTGGGGGAGGCAGAACATGGAAGTGAAAGCTTTCTTTTTTTGGTATGAGACAATATCTCTCTGCGGTATTGTCTCCGAATTTTTTCATCATAGGACCGAAAAGTATGAAAAATGGATTGTTTAGGTTCTGCTTTTTCTTTAGAAAAAATGGACAAAGCGGGAGTTAAGTAGATTTTTTCGTCATCATCAAATTGCCTTGGCTTTATAATCCAAGTCCAGAGTTTGCTGAAAAATTTTTGTATCATAAAAAGAATTATCATAACAATCAGGATACTACCAAAAATTCTAAAGATTCTGTCCAACAGTTTAATCCAGGCGGGAGTAGGTTTTACTTCACCAAAAAGAGCTTCCATATCAGGGGCATCAACAGGTTCCATTTCCATATATAGGGCTGGATAAATAGCATCCTCCAGACGAGCATGTTCTGCAAACCATTGGCCAAGTAATTTCCAAAGAGGTTCTAAGCCAAAGGCAACAAGAGGCAAAAGGATAAGACATAATCCTAAGAATATAGACATACAAAAAGAATTGACATGCCAGATTTGTTTTTTGGGCAGGTGGTCCACATCTTCAAAATGTTTTAGAAACCGGCGGTTGGCATAAAGGTTTAAATGAATCAAAAATAGGATAGCTCCAAACAGAAATCCGAGGAATCCTGTCTGTTTTATCATAACAGACAGAGCAAAAGAATTAGAGTCAATCATAACACCAATAAAATACATTCCAGCAAACATAAATTCTAAAAATATGTAAAATCCAGAGCGTCTCTTTCCAATCCAGTAATTAAATAGCTTTTGAATGGTCATAGGGAACCTCCCAGGGAAAAATTTGAATGTCCTTTGTCTGTTTAAGTTGGATGTTCTCTCCAGGTCTGAAAGGGAGAATCCACTGAGAACCAGGACTTTGAGCACAGAGTTTTCTATAGGCTTCAAGTAAAGAAGAACGCTGTTGAGGAGAAACAAGAATATACAGCCAAGCATAATTATGATAAGAGCTATTATGCAAGGAGAGAGAGGATTGAAAAATCTCTTCCAAAATTTGCTCCATAGCAGGCTGAGAAGGAGATTCTATATCAATCCGCGTCAGCATCTCCATAATTGTTCTGCCATGTGCCATACCAGCTCCAGCTTCCAGATATCCCCATGTTTTGCTTAAACAGTCTATGCCATTGGTACAAAGAGATACAGAAATTCCCTCTTTCATCAGCATCTGACTGTAAGAACCACATAGACGGATTGCTTCTTCTGTCAAAGCCTCGTCTTTCCAGATTCGGTCAGAAGTTACATCTAACAAAAACATTACCTGCCAGGAAGAAGTTGGGGCATAGACATTAACCTTTAAATTTCCAGTTCGTGCACTAGCTTTCCAGTTGATACTGCGATAAGGGTCATAAGACTCATAGGAACGTACAGATTGAATTTCAAATGGGTCTGGAAGCAATGCCTGTTGTGCGAGAACCTGTCCCATAAGACTGCGAAGAGGAACCTGTAATCTTGGAAAACTGACAGAACACGGATAGACATATAAACTTGTATCTGCTGGCCGAGAGGTGACAAAATGACCGGAGAAAAACAGGTCATAGCTGACCATCTGCAGTTCAGAGATAGAATAGTAGCCTCTCTTTGTACAAACAAACTCTAAATTTCGACGAATTTCCTGCCATGGCATACAGGAAAAAATATCGCTTCGGTAATTGTTATCTGTAATTTTAAAATTATTGGAAGATGTAAATACCAAATATTTACCCATCTGAAATTTTACATGGAGCACAATCAAAGGGAGGAACTTAGCATTGGAAATAGTCTCCTTTAAAATGGCATGTTCTCCTTCCACAGCATGTTGACGGTCAAACTCCAAAGTAGCAGTAAGTCCCCAAGTCCAAAGGGAATGATAGAAAACGCCTTGGAGAATCCAAAGGAGAAAAGCAAAAACAGCAATGACAAACAGTTTCATACATATTGTCTCCAATCTTCTGTAGGGAGAGGGACTCTGGTCAGCAGATGTTCTATGATTTCTTGATTAGAATTGTGGCTGCCAAAGGTGCTGGCTGTCGTTAGACGGTGAGCCAGAACAGGAATAGTCAAAGTTTTTAAATCCTCTGGAACTACATAGTTCCTCCTTTGTACTAGCGCATAGGCACGAACTGCCCGATAAAAACTTATCGTGCTCCGAGGACTGGCACCGCTTAAAATCTGGCTATCGTTTCTGGTAGCCTGAACGAGGTCTATCAGATAATCTTTCAGAACAGGATGTACATAAATCTGAGAAGCAGCCTGTTTTAAGAGGATTAAATCATTCCTATTGCAGACAGATGTTAGATTTTGCAGCGGATTATCGGTTCCAAATCTTTCTAAAATGGCTAATTCCTCAGATTTATTGGGATATCCCATAGAAATCTGCATAAGAAAACGGTCAAGTTGTGCCTCTGGCAAGGGATAAGTTCCAGCAGTCTCCACAGGATTTTGGGTGGCAATGACAAAAAATGGTTGATTTAACAGATAGGTTTTTCCGTCAATTGTAACCTGACGCTCTTCCATAGCTTCCAGAAGACTGGATTGGGTTCTGGGGGTAGCGCGGTTAATCTCGTCAGCCAGAAGAATCTGAGTAAATACTGGACCTTTCTGAAAGACAAATTCACTTTCCTTTTGATTAAAGTAGTTTAAACCTGTGACATCAGAAGGAAGAAGGTCAGGGGTGAACTGAATTCTGGAAAACTCTAAATCTAAGCTTTTTGATAATGCCTTGGCAAGCATGGTTTTTCCTGTACCTGGGACATCTTCTAAAAGTACATGCCCATCCGCTAAGAGGGCAGTCAGCAGAAGGTCAATCGTATTTTCCCTTCCTACAATGACATGAGAAATATTGGCTTTGATTCGGTCAATCTGTTCATAGATAGATTCCTGGGATAAAAGGATATCTTGAGATGTAGTCTTGGAACGAACAGATGGTTCGTTTTCTGTGTTTGGAATATTAGGATTCATGGTAAATAATTCCTTTCTGGTAGCTATCCTTGGTTTTGAAGGGGAAGGATAAAGTTGTTCTCAATACCAACAGTATAGCACAAATCTCTGCTTTTAGTAATCTTAACTCATTGTGCCAGTTAAAATTTGTAGCAAGAAGTAACTTCAACTATTACAATTCAAATAGATATAAAAAAGACTGCTGCACAAAACCCTCAAGACATATCATAAAACCTTGTCATGATAGCTATGGATTTCGTGTAGCAGTCTTTTAAACTTTCTCTATAGCAAAAATAAAATTTTTTCTACCTGAAAGTTTCTCTCAATACAACTTTTCCTATCGCATCTGGAAAGTAGCACATTCTGTATGGCTGGCATCAGAAGCGCCATCTCCGGCAATACCGATATGCTCTGCCTCACAATGTCTGTCCCTGTTATATACACAGTTTACTGCTTCGCAGTCAACCTCTAAACGGCTTTCTGGTGTCTTAAACAGGTTATGGAATGCTCCGTCCTTGTTCTCATCAAAGCTTCCGCAGCAGGTATCGCAGCAATCTTTTGCCTTGCTTCCGTCTACGATAATCGCCTGCTTGCAGCAATGATTATCTGAGTTGTGAAGACAGTTCTTTACATTACAATCCAGTTTGGTCATGATAGTTTCCTCCAAAACATGATTTTTTGCCTCCAATCCAACAATGATTGGTCTGTGAACTTTCACAGATAGGCTTACAATCATATCATGCCCCAAATACCAGAAAATTATTTGATAAAAATTTTCTTAATTTTCGCTCAAATATTCATGAATTCCTTTTGCCCCTGCACGGCCTGCTTCCATAGCAAGAATGACTGTGGCAGCACCAGTCACCGCATCTCCTCCTGCAAAGACCCCATCCCTGCTTGTCTTACCAGTGGACTCCTCTGCAACAATACATTTCCTATGGTTTACTTCCAATCCTTCTGTCGTGCTGGAAATCAAGGGGTTAGGGGAAGTTCCCAGAGACATAATCACAGTATCTACTTCAATCGTAAATTCGGAACCTTCCACTGGCACTGGTCTTCTTCTTCCAGAAGCATCGGGTTCTCCAAGCTCCATGCGGATGCATCGCATCCCTTTTACCCAGCCATTTTCATCAGTCAGAATTTCCACTGGATTGGTGAGAAGATTAAAAATAATTCCCTCTTCTTTGGCATGATGTACTTCTTCTACTCTAGCTGGAAGTTCTGCTTCACTTCTTCGGTATACGATATGTACTTCTGCTCCTAAGCGCAGGGCAGTTCTGGCAGCGTCCATAGCCACATTACCACCACCTACAACAGCTACCTTCTTTCCTGCTGCAATAGGGGTATCATAATCATCACGGAAAGCCTTCATCAAATTGCTTCTGGTCAGATATTCATTGGCAGAAAATACTCCATTGGCATTCTCCCCAGGAATCCCCATAAACATAGGAAGACCAGCGCCAGAACCGATAAACACGGCGTCAAATCCCTCTTCTTCCAAGAGCTGGTCAATGGTTACAGACTTTCCTACGATTACATTTGTCTCAATGGTTACTCCCAGCTTCTTTACATTCTCAATCTCTGGTTTCACCACATCTTCCTTGGGAAGACGGAATTCAGGAATACCATAAATCAGGACCCCTCCTGGCTCGTGGAGTGCCTCGAAAATCGTCACTTCATATCCAAGCTTTGCCAAATCTCCGGCACAGGTCAGACCTGAAGGGCCAGAGCCAATAACAGCAACCCTTTTTCCATTGGTAGTCTCTGGTGCTTCTGGCACAA
This sequence comes from Hungatella sp. UBA3402, assembly GCA_002358555.1. GTDB lineage: Bacteria > Bacillota > Clostridia > Lachnospirales > Lachnospiraceae > UBA3402. Next base: position 38,571 of record DEPC01000115.1, read on the forward strand.
AACCATGTTCTCTGGACCAGTCAGCTACAAAACGTTCCAGTTTTCCGATAGAAATAGGTTCTCCCTTGATGCCACGGATACATTTTCCTTCGCATTGGCTTTCTTGCGGACATACTCGGCCGCAAACTGCTGGAAGGGCAGAGGATTTTGCTATCACTTTCGCAGCTTCCTCAAAATTGCCTTCTTCCACTTCTTTGATAAATCCTGGAATATCAATAGATACTGGACAGCCACTCATACATTTGGCGTTTTTACACTTTAAACATCTGGAAGCCTCTTCTACAGCTTCATCTTTATTATAACCCAGGCAGACTTCCTCAAAATTGGTTGCTCTTACCTTTGGGTCTTGTTCACGGACTGGAACTTTCTTTAACACATCCATTATTCGTCACCTCCGCAATGTCCGCATCCGCCATGATGGGTATTTCCTTCCTTTAATTTCAGCATAGCTCTGCCTTCTTGGGTCTTATACATCTGTTGTCGTTTCATTGCCTCGTCAAAATTGACCAGATGGCCGTCAAACTCAGGGCCATCCACACATGCAAACTTTACTTCATCTCCCACCGTAAGACGGCAGGCACCACACATACCTGTTCCATCCACCATGATAGGATTCATGCTGACAATCGTGGGGATGCCAAGTTCCTTTGTCAAAAGACTTACAAATTTCATCATAATCATGGGGCCAATGGCTACACAGACATCATAATGATTGCCCTGGTTTTGTACTAAGTCTTTTACCACCTCAGTCACCATACCTTTTCGCATATAGGAACCATCATCTGTGGTAATATACAGATTCCCTGCCACAGCTTTCATCTGCTCCTCTAGAATCAGTAAATCCTTTGTCTTGGCTCCTATAATAACATCTGCATCAATTCCATGATTCTTCAGCCATTTTACCTGGGGATACACTGGCGCAGCTCCCACGCCTCCTGCCACAAAGAGCATCTTTTTTTCTTTTAAAGTTTCAAGATTCTCATGAACAAACTCGGATGGTCTTCCCAAAGGACCTACAAAATCCTGGAATTCATCTCCAACTTTTAAACAAGCCATCTTTTCAGTACTTGCTCCCACAATTTGGAATACAATGGTCACAACCCCTGCCTCTCGGTCATAATCACAGATAGTCAGAGGAATCCTCTCGCCTGCCTCATCTGTCTTTACAATCACAAATTCTCCTGGTTTGCAGGCTCTGGCCACTCTAGGAGCTTTTACATCCATCAAGTAAATCTTATCTGCCAGCAGCTCTGCCTTAACAATTTTGTACATCTAATTCCTCCTCTAATCCTTTTTCAAAACAATAACCAAGCCCCTTTCTTGCCAACCGGAAATCCTGGTTAGAAACCCTTCTTAAATTTATAGCTTTCTTAACAACCCTGGACTAATTATGATATATTCATATAGAATTGTCAATGTCTGTTTCATACCAGAAAGCTTATTTTATAGGGTATATCATAATGGTTATAAGGATATGAACTATGAAAATATAAAAATCCATTGGCATGAGAACTTAAAAAGAGTTATACTTAACTAAAAGTTATTTCAGATATAGTTTAATCAAAATAAAGGCAGCTCCTCTGCCACTTTGTTATGTAACAGACTAATGACAAGAAAAAAGTCTTAAACTGATAATTTATTATTTAGGAAGAAAAACTTTAGGGGAGTGTAAAAAATTGAGAGATTTGTATTTTTTAGATGAGAATAAAGTTAGCGAATTAAGCAGAAGGGAATATGAAATTTATGAAGATTATGGATGCTCATGTACATTTAGTACAATATATTGCGGGAACAGGTGCTGGAGGAGAACTGCGCTTTGTAGGGAATGGTATGGCTCAGTATGCTTCAGGAGAACAGTTTTTGATGTTGCCTGAAGAATTTTCAGATGGTATTGTGACTGCAGAAGATATCCTTAAAAAAATGGACGAAAATAATGTAGAAAGGACTGTGTTACTTCAAGGAAATTATTTTGGCTTTCAAAATTTATATTCTATGGAGGCAGCTAAAAAATATCCCAACCGATTCAAAGCTGCTGCCTCTTATGACCCATTTTGCAGAAAAAAAGAACAGATACGAAAGCATCTGTTTGAAGAATTAGGATTTGAGATTGTAAAATTTGAAGTGAGTACAGGGGCTAGCCTTATGAGTAATCATAGAACGATTCCCCTTGATGGAGAACTTATGGAGGGTGAATATCGCTATGCAGACGAACATAACCTGATATTTGTCATTGATATTGGAAAATGCGGTAGCGAAAGCTGGCAGGTGGAACAGCTTAGAAATGCCATTCTTTGTCATCCCAGCATGAAGTTTGTGGTTTGTCATCTTTTGGCGGTTTCTATGAAACATGAAGATAAACTGATAACAGGTTTAAAAAGATTGTCTTTGCCCAATGTGTGGTTTGACCTTGCAGCACTTCCTCATAATTGTGGTCCAGACAATTATCCTTATCCCAATGCAGTTCGGTATTTACATCATGGGATTGAGATTGCAGGAGCAGACAAGCTGCTGTTTGGCTCAGATATCCCTTCTGTGCTTAAAGAGGATAGTTATACCCATTTGATTCAGTACATTACAGAGAACGAAAAATTTACGCAAGAAGAAAAAGAAATGATTATGTATAGGAACGCAGAGGCTGTGTATTTTTGAAAAAATTTAGGAAACCATTTGACAAATACAAGAAATTGTGGTAAAGTATAGTCCGGTTATAAAAATAGCTGGCAGGAAAGTAGGTTATCCACCTCACCTCGGCACGAGTAAGTGACCCAGGTTTATAATTTAAGTTACATAGCAGGGAGTGCTGTGTCCTTGGATGGTGGATAGAATAATTCTATCTACTTTTTTATTGCAAATTCCCATAACACATCACATATGGAGGTGCACGACAATTAGCGAGTTAATGATTAACGAACAGATCAGGGATAAGGAAGTCCGACTGATTGGTGAGAATGGAGAGCAGCTTGGCATTATGTCTTCCAGAGAAGCCATGCAGCTGGCAAGAGAAGCAGAACTGGATCTGGTAAAGATTGCTCCCACAGCTAAACCGCCAGTTTGTAAGATTATTGATTACGGCAAATACCGTTATGAACAAGCGAGAAAAGAAAAGGAAGCAAAGAAGAAGCAGAAGGTCATCGAGATAAAAGAAGTCCGTTTATCTCCCAATATTGATACCAACGATTTGAACACCAAGACCAGTGCAGCACGCAAATTCCTGGAAAAAGGTGATAAGGTAAAGGTGACACTGCGTTTTCGCGGTCGTGAGATGGCACATATGTCAAAGTCCAGGCATATTTTGGATGATTTTGCCAATGCATTATCTGACATTGCCGTGATTGATAAGCCATCTAAAGTGGAGGGAAGAAGCATGGTAATGTTTTTAACTGCAAAACGTTAAAATAGATTCCAGGCAAAGTTGCCTCAAAAACCAAGCGTAAAACTAAAATTTAAGAAAGGAAAAGCTATTTAGATAAATCCTTAAACAAGCACAGTAAAGCAGATACGGATATATCTAGCATATGCATGTTTGTGTATGTTTTAATAGCAGGAAACTACAATGCCTAAAATGAAGACAAGCAGAGCTGCTGCAAAGCGTTTCAAAAAAACCGGAACAGGAAAGCTAGTAAGAAATAAAGCCTATAAATCTCACATCTTAACTAAGAAGTCTTCTAAGACAAAGAGAAATCTTAGAAAAGATATTGTTACTGATGCAAGCAACGCAAAAGTAATGAAGAAGATTTTACCATACTTATAAGATTTCAGACGTCTAGAAGGAGGAAGAAGCAATGGCAAGAGTAAAAGGCGGTATGAACGCTAGAAAGAAACACAATAGAGTTTTAAAGATGGCTAAGGGCTACAGAGGAGCCCGTTCCAAACAGTATAGAATTGCTAAACAGTCTGTTATGAGAGCTTTAGCAAGTTCTTATGTAGGAAGAAAGCAGAGAAAGAGACAGTTTAGACAATTATGGATTGCTCGTATCAATGCTGCTGCTCGTATCAATGGTTTGTCTTACAGTCGGTTTATGTATGGCTTAAAGCTGGCTGGGGTTGAGATGAACAGAAAAGTATTGTCTGATATGGCAATCAATGATGCAGAAGGATTTGCAAAACTGGCTGCTTTGGCAAAAGAGAAGATTGCTTAATAGAGATAAGATAGAGAAAAGAGGATGCCTGAAGGTATCACCTTAATAAAGAGATTTTTTAGGGGCTGTTGCAAAATAACGGATTTATATAATATATAGTATGAGTATTTGGAATATCACATCTATATATTGTAGAATGATAGTATTTTGCAACAGCTCTTTTTGCTGTTGGAAATTTTAAATAAATGATGCAAACAAAGGTTAAATTATTTTTACGGAGGGTAACAATGATATGAGAAAAATTGTTTTATTTATTGCAATGAGCCTTGATGGATATATAGCAGATAAATATGGAAAGGTAGACTGGCTTTGTGGTCAAAATAAAGAAGAAGAGACCTCCTATTCAATATTTATAAAAGATATAGACACAGTTATTATGGGATGGAATACCTACCATCAAATTATAACAGAGTTGTCGCCAACAGAATGGGCATATAAAGGATTGACAAGCTATATCATCACACATAGAGATTTGACATCAACAGATGAGATAATAGTTACAAACAAAAACCCCTGTGATATTGTCAATGAGTTGAAACAGAAAGATGGGAAGGGAATTTGGATTTGCGGGGGAGCCAGCATTGTTCATCAGTTGATAGAGGCAGACTTGATAGATGAATATTATATTTCTGTAATACCAATAATTCTAGGCTCTGGAATTCGTCTTTTTGGGGAAACAGAAAAAGAATTAAGATTGAACTTGGTTCGTACACAAATGTATAATGGAATCGTTGATTTGGTTTATACTCGTAGATAAATAGTTATAATGATATTTACTCCGCAATAAATTTAAGTGGAGTATTTTTATGCAATGAAAAAACTCCCTGAGTTGGACTCGAACCAACGACACTGCGGTTAACAGCCGCATGCTCTACCGACTGAGCTATCAAGGAATATTTACAATATCATATTATATCAGCATTTTAGAATTTGTCAAGAAAATTTTTGATTTAGAAGTTCAAAAATAAATAAATTCACTTTGCTCAGGCAGAGAGATTGATTCCTGACGAAAATAGCTAAAGATTAAAAGTCATTCTCCTACAATGCAGGACAGGGAATAGATGGAAGCTGTTAAATGACATCATAAAGAAACTATGGCTGTTATGTTGCATTTAAGTCAACAATAGACAGCTATTTTTTATTTACATATATATAAATATATGATACTATAAAAAATATAATTAGCAAAATAAAACACAAAAAAGGAGCAGCATTTATGTCAAGATTACCTGAAGATTCTATAAACAATTCCACAGGCTTAAAAAAGTTGTCCAAAACAGAGTTGGAATTTATGAAATTCATCTGGAAACATCCAGAGGGTATCAGCAGCGAAGAAATTTACAACCATTTTCCTCAGGCAAGGGGGACTAAGAGCACTATTTTATATAATATTTCAGAAAAGGGATATGTGAAAAATGTTCAGAAGGGACGTCACCATATTTATACGGCAACAGTCTCTGAATTGGAATATGAGCAGGGGATTGTGAAACAGCAGTTGGTAAAAACTTTTGGCAGCAGTTCTTTTGAACATTTGGTAGCCGCATTTTGTGGAAGAAAAAAGTTGACAGAAAGGCAGGTGGAAAAGGTGAAAAATTTGTTAAAGGAGCTGGAAGATGATATGGAAGATTAGCGATATTGTTGTATTGATAATTACAGCAGCATTGGTTTTGAATATCTTGGTGGTGCTGATGGTATTATTTCGGAAAATTTTTGAAGAGATTCTGGGAATACAAAAATGGAATCAGTTGCTGAAGCTATTGATTCTATATAGCTTTCTGCCTATGCCTGTACTTGTTGGGTCCATATTGTATCGTCTGACAGTTCTCAAAAGTTATCCAATGGAAATGGCAGGGGAGGGAGAGGTTTGGCAGCTTCGCATACTGGGAAATAAGACGTTAAGTACTGGGGCAGGCCTGGGAAATCACATTGTTTTCAGAGTACTTCTGGCAGTGTGGATAGCAGGAGTACTTTGGTTTATGATGAAAGATTATCTTTACAATCAGAAGACTCTTTTTAAACTCAGAAACTGCAGTACAGTGAATAAAAGAGAGTATCTTTTAAAATTAAAACAGATAAAAAGGAAACTGAATATCAATCATTCTCTTACCTTGCTGACAAGCAGTATCATTCCTTCGCCCTTTATGACAGGAATATTCCATAATCGTATCTATCTGCCGGAGATAGAATTGTCAGAACAGGAAACTAGTTTCCTGTTAGAGCATGAATTGAACCATTGTAAGAGCAGTGATTATAGTTATCGAAGACTTATGTTCTTTCTTAGTTCTTTGTATTGGTTTAATCCTCTTGTTCGTGTTATGACAGATTATTTTGTAGAGATTAATGAACTGGCGTGCGACGAGAAAGTACTGCAGGGCAAAGACAAAGAAGAAAAAAAGAGTTATGTACATCTGATTGTAAGAATGGCAGAAAGAAATTTACAGATGGAGCATGAAGTAGCATTTGCAGATGATTCAGAAGATAGTTTAGAGAGGAGAGTTAGATATATTATGAGTAAAAGAAAACGTACCAATCGAATTGCAGCAACTGTTTTGACAATACTAATGGTTTTAACCTATTCCTTTTCAACAGTAGCTGCTTCCAGAGCAGTTTCTTCTGCACAGGATAAATTGGCTAGGAAGATTGAGGATGCAAATAGCATGGAAGCAGAGCCTCAGCAGATAACGTATTATATCGAATATACAGAGACAGATCCTGATTTTGCAGAGAGAATCAAGCTCAGCAGGAAAAATATTACTACAAGGAATATAGCCTGGATTGATGAGGACTTAGTGGGCAAAGAAGACATTTCTATAACAACAATGTTTTTAAATTCAGGAGATGAAATATTATTCGCTGTACGGGCAAATAATTCGGAGGATAAGTTTAAGATAGGATTGATTGATGAAAATGGAAAGAAAACCTATGTTTTTTCATCAAAAGGAGAAGTAGAACATACTTTTACCATCAAAAAGAGTGGGACATATACAATTTTTGCAGCAGGGACTACAGATGAAAGTATTCATATATCTGGTAGTTTTACTAAATTTGATAGATAATATCAATAAATTATAATATAAGGAAGGAGCCAGTTTTTTGAAATGATATGAGGCTCTTTCCTTTTTCGTTTGTAATTTTTGTTTTATTAATAAAATATAATTATTTTAATATTGATATAATTATAAAATTGTGTATAATATAATTATAAAAAGATATTATTTGTATTTATATGTCTGTGGAGATTTTATGAGAATTAGTAGGTATTTACTGAATATATTCTCTATGCTATTGCTTATTATTGAAATTATCTTTCTTTAATAAAAAAATTTAAAAATGATAAGAAAAAATATTTATATTAATTTTAGGAAACAATAAGATTTATATTATATTTTAATCTTTAGGGGTAATATTAGCAGTTTTTAATGAAAATTATTTATATAGTGAGAGAATACATGGAATTGATTTTGAAAAGACTCGTCCTTTTTATGCGTCTTATACTCAAATTCAGTCACCAGATGAGTGTGATAAATGTGAAGTATCAACCGATTGTGCATTTTGTCAAGGTTTTAATTATGATGTATCATTAAAAGATACTATATTTGATCGTAATATAGCAATTTGTAAAATGCATAAAGCAAGAGTTAGAGCTAATAATTATTATTGGGCAAAATTGTATAATCTTTATGGAATAAAAAAAGAAAATCATAGAGAAGCAGAGAAAAAATTATATTTCTTATTATCAGATAATTGTGTAGAATTTTGTAATTTCAAAGTACATGGAAGTGGAGTAATTAGTAAAGAAAATTTATTAAAAGGATTACAATTTGCATATAAAAATTTTTATCAACCTATTTTTGTCCATTCATATAAAAATTTAATTTCAGATTTATTAATAGATCCAGATGTAAAAAAGGAATTAGAACGTCACATTATAAAACATATTTATGAGTATAATGGACAGATATTTTTTAAAGATAGTATATTGGTATTTAATAATAAAAATATTACTTTGCAAATAAATGACCATATTGAAAATTGTATTCTTATAGTACAAACAGAGGACGTAGAAAAAATAGCAGTTTGGGTAAAAAGATTATTGAATAAAGCAACTCGAATTAATTTATGTTTTAATCTCAAAGATGAAAAAGATTTACTAGAGTATAAAAATCAACTAAAAATAATAATGAATGAATTATGTGATTATTTTATAAATAATAAAACTAGAGAAATAAATGTATTAACAGATAGAATATTTCTTAATCATATGGAAAATTGTTTTGCAGGAGAAAAGAACTTTACAGTTGGAGTTGATGGTAAACTGTATATATGTCCTGGATTTTATTTTTCTAAATTACAAATAGCAGGTGATCTAGATACAGGTATGATGAAACCTTTTATTGAAAAAGCAGGTTTAGAGGCTTCTCCATTATGTACTATATGTGATGCCTATCATTGTAAGAGATGTGTTTATGAAAATAAGCTTATAACAAATGAATTGGGAATACCTTCAAGTATACAATGTAAAAAATCACATTTAGAAAGAGAAATTAGTATAGAACTGAGAGAGTTTTTTAAACAAAATAGAATGTTTGAACCATACTTGCAAGATATAGAATTAATTGATTATAATGATCCTTTAGTGAAGTTAAAGCGTTTAATGCATTTAGAAATATCCTAATTGTATCAAAAACAAAATACAGGAGTATAAACAATATGAAATATATTTTTGTAGGAGATTTAAATAAAGACCTCCAAGAAGAATTTATGGATGTTATCGAAAGAAAATCAGCAGTGGAAGATTTATGTTTAGTTTTAGCAGAAAATAATGAACTATTTCAGCAAAACAGCGATTTTTATGAATGTTTAATAAATGATAATATAGCTTGTTTGAAAAATATGACTAAATTCTGGAAAAAATGTGAAGAAGTTTTCGGAGTAAAACTAAATTCACAACAAGAGTTATATTTAAATTATTTTGAAAATAAATTATATTTGAGAGAAAAAACTAACTGATAAATATTGCTTTGATCCATATAGTATATTACTCCTTAAATATTATGAGGAAAATAAAAAGATTCTACATACTAAAAACGAAAATTCCATATTTGTAAATTTACAAATATGGAATTTATCTATAAAAATATTTATGTTAAGGGAATGTTTAATATTGAAAGATATAATAATAGATGTAAAAAAACTATAAAATTATTTAATAAATATAATGTTAAAATTTATATATTAATTATATTCTTTTCTATTTCTACTATTTTATTACGCGCTTTTATTCCATTTATATACGGAAGTATAATAAATAAAATTTCCCAGTTTCAAGAGAAAGGTTTTTGGGAGTTTTTAGTAATTTATTTATTATTTATAACATTAATTTTATTTTTTTCTAATATAGAACAGTATTTGAAATTTTATTATACAACTGACGTTTGTAAAAAAATAAAGAATGACATATTTAATCATATCTTATATGCAAAAATTGCAGAATTAAAAGGACTAACTAGTTCTGACTGTATTTCAAGACTTGAAATGGATATTGATCAAATAGTTTCATTTGTAGTGCAGTTAGGTTGCACACTTATATTTATAATTATTAATTTTTTGATTTCTGTTATTTATATTTTACATTTAAATTTAACTTTATCGATATTATGTTTCTTTTTTTTGCCTTCTACATCATTAGTATTTTTATTTTTCAAATCTAAGATTAAAAAAAATGCAGAATTTTCGAGAATTATAATAGATAAGTACTATGGAATTATAAATGAAGCTATTGAAAATTTATGCTCTATGCAATGCTTCCAGTTAGAAAATATTATTTCTTTAAAATTTAACAAAATTATGGATAGTAGATTTAATAATTTAATAGAAAAACAAAAAATTTATATGTATTTGGGTGTTATTAATGATTGTTTGTCAAATTCTTTTACTATATTAATAATTATAATAGCTGCAAGGCTAATATTTATACACAGATTAACTCTAGGGGATTTAATTTCATTTAACATGTATGTTAGTATGCTCTACCAATCTATTAAACAGTTTCAAGGAATAAAGTCAGAATATCAAATATTTTCCATATCTATTAATAGAATAGAAGCGTTATATGCTATGAGTAAAGAGGGCACAGATAAATTAATAAAAGAATTACCTATTTCAGATATAAAAGAGATAAATATAAAAAATGTATATTTTAAATATTTTTCTAAGAGAGAAATACAAAAATATATTCTAAATAATATTTCTTGTACATTTGTAAAGGGTTTTAATTCGATTGTAGGAAGAAACGGATGTGGCAAAACAACTTTAGCTCGTATTCTCCTTGGACTATATACTATAGATAAAGGGGATATTTATATAAATAAAAATAATTATAATTTTATGAATATAAAAACTATAAGAAACGAAATAACATATATTTCAAAAGATTGTTTTATTCTTAATGATACAATATATAATAATATCAGTATTATAAATAATAATTTAAAAGAATCAGATATTGAAAATATATGCAAAATAGTACAATTGCATGAACAAATTAATGAACTTCCAAATCAATATAATACGATTTTAGGACAAAAAGGGGTTGATTTTTCAAGTGGTATGAAACAAAAATTGAATTTTGCACGAGCCATAGCTAGAAACAGGAAAATTATAATTCTGGATGAAGTCACTTCAGATCTTGATGGTGAATATGAATTAAAGATTGTAGAAATTATAAAGCGCATGTCTAAAACCCATATTATTATTTCCATAACACATAAATTTGCTACAGTAGTTAAGAGTGATAAAATTTTTGTCATGGATAAAGGAACAATTATTGATGAAGGAACATATACATATTTAATCAAAAATAATTCTATTTTTCAAGAATTATTTAAAGATAACTAACTCAACTTTCTCAACAGATATTTTTAAGAATTTACTGCAGTTGGATTTGAGGGTAAAACTTTCAAGTACCAAAGTTTTTATCCTTTGTAGTAAGAAGCAGTAGAAATCTGCTGCAGTTGTACGAGATTTCATTGAAAAAATGGTAATATATATTTTTAAAAATAACTTAGTTCTTTCATTTTGAATTTAGGAAGCGGAAAAAATAGTTTCTCTGAAATACCAGTAGCAAAAGAATCTAAAATATCTTATATGAAGATACACAAAAATCCGGTTGAGGTATAATCATTTTCAAATTGAATGAGATATTATAAAAACTAACTATGAAGGGATTCAATAATTTCATGAATAAGATAGAAAAAATTATTAAAAAACTTCTCCAATTTAATTTAGTTTTATTTTTAATTATTTGTTATAATCCTAAAATTGGTATTGCAAGTTATATTGAAAAATCTCTATTTTTTACATTATTGATATTTTCTTTGATTTTGACTTTTGTTAATTGGAAAATCTCTAAAATATGGTGTCTTATTTTAAATTTTACTCTCTTATTATCTTTTAGTTTGATTAGATTTGTTTCTATCATAGAAAATCTTTGTATTATGAAACCTAAAATAGTTACAATTCGATATGTTATTACTATTTTACAAACTTTTTTACAACAATTGCCTCAATCTATCTTTTTTTATATCATAATTAGTGCGACTAGCATCTTATTTTGTTTGTTATTGCAGAATATTAAAAAATATGTTAATATGTATGTATATAGCTTTATAATATTGGGGATATATGGATTTTTTATTGATTTTATATTTCTTTTTATAAATCATATTCCATTTTCAATAGGAAATTTGCGCCCTATATTTTTGAACCTTTTGTTTGGAATTTTTTTACAGATTGGATGTTTACTAATATATGAAATTTATAAAAAGATAACTACAGTCTTCTAGCTTTGGTAAGAAATTTTTTTTGAAAGGGGGGATTTATAGGTATCCAGATACTATTAAATCCAGAAAAATTCTGCAATTTCTGAGAGTATTTCAGCAAAACCATCACTAGACAAAACGAAAGGAGAAAAAGAATATGTTATTTTGGGGATTTACCACAATAGCAGGATTGATAATAATATTTATGACACTTCCTTTTGAAGTATATGTCTTTTTTCCAATGATTCTTTCTGTTATGGCGATACAGAAATTTAGAAGAATGAGAAAATACTGGTTTTTTATCATACTGATAATTAATCTATGTTTTATGGCTATAGAAATATCAAAATGGATGGGAAATATAGCTTTTCCCATTGTGTTTAGTACCGATTTAAGAAATGATGCATTGTTGTTATGTCAGACAGGCATATTTAGTTTATTGTTATCAGTTACAGGAGCAAAGATATACACAATTCTAGAAACGAAGATAAATTTATGAAAAATCAGCAACCAGCACAAGAAGAAGTTATCCTCTAGCCTACAGTTTCGGAGCCAGTGAGTAACTTCTTCCTGCATCTTGTCTCTACTTATGTAAGAAAAAACTTCTAATACTGACTGAGGTGATAGGATTGGGAACATCGACTTTGAAATTATTAGCGGCATTTTTTATGCTATGTAGTCATATAGCAGTCTATATTCCATATGCGCCGATTTGGTTGGATTGGATAGGAAGGCTATCGTTCCCTCTTTATGTTTTTTGTCTTGCATGGGGGATTGATTATACAAGAAATATTAAAAAATATCGTTTGCGTTTATATCTTGCCGGAGCTTTTATGGGTATTGGCAGTTATTTGTTGAATATATCATTCCCCAGTTTAAGGCATCCAATAAGTGAAAATATATTTCCTACTCTATTCCTCACCGTTGAATTGGTCTCATTTTTAAAGAGTTTTAAAAATGATAAGAAAAAGACATTTCCTTATCTTTTGTTATTTAGTTCTATTCAAGTGCTTTCTGTGTTTTGTTATAAACTGATTTTAGAAAACAGCAAAGTTAGTGCATTATTATTTTTAGCAATAGTTCCTAATATCTTATTTTGCGAAGGCAGTATTATTTTTGTTTTATTTGGGGTGGCAATATATTTTATAAAAAATAACAGAGAGCTATTTATTAAGATTTATATTTCATTTTCATTGTTATGGCTAATATTGGCAGGTTTTAATGGATTCAATTATCAGTCTTTCTTTGTTTACCAATATCAGTGGATGATGATAGCAGCACTTCCTTTGATGCTGCATTTTAATAAAAAAGAGAGAATATATATATCCAGTATTTTTTTCTATCTTTTCTATCCATTACATATCTATATTTTATTTATCATGCAGAAGTTATTCTGAATATCCTTGATAAATTAAATATTGTAGGAAGCAGACAATATGATATAATCAAATAGATAAAGTGTCAATCTCCTATCTGATAATGGCAGGCATGCGGAAAGGAAGATTGCCAGAAAAGCTGACTGGCACACCGCTGCAAGAACGCCGGAGGAGTTCTCGAAATTTTAATAGCAATTATTTTAATAGATTGTGGCGTTATAGCTGTATTGATGAATACTATCTGTAAAAAATAAGGGAGAAGGATATGGGAATGGGCGAAACAATTATTAAAAAAGAAGCTGTCAAGTTAGTGCGGAAACGATTAAAGGAAATGCTAAGACCATTGGGATTTCAGCCGCATCCGAAGGAAAAAAACCGTCTTATGCGTGTTAGAGAAGAATTGATTGACGAAGTCAGCTTGCGGACAGACGGCTCCCATCTGGAGCCTTGTTTTCATATTTATTACAGAAAGGCTCCGTTTACGAGTGTATATGTGGATTTAGTCAACGGCTCATTGTGGCGTGTCATGAAGGAGCGAGAACCTATCTCTACCTATCTTTGGTGGAATGTGGAGATTCCAGATAAAGGTTCTTATTATTATAAGACAGAATATTTTGAAGAAGTGTGGAAAGATGTGGTGCTTGCATTAGAGAATTATATTTTGCCCTATATGGATGCTATGAATGTGGAGAAACTGCTTTCGTCTATGGTAAAGGACAATAGACGGGAGGAAGATTTCTTTCAAGTTTATCCAATTGTATTTTTTAGCGATAAATATTTTGCATGTATGTCTCAAGCAGCAGTATATGGAGTTGGCATGTGGACAATGGGGAAATATACGGAGGGACTGCCATATATCATTTTTGCTCAGAATAAGTATCGTGAGCATATCAGACCATATGAACAGGAAAAAGAGCAATTTACTGAGGGTCGTATCTTAGAGGTGCTGGACACGCTGATGGATATTTATGAAAGAAAACCGCAGGAACTAAAAGAAACCATTCAACATTTGACAGATATGATTTCTGCAAACTGGATGGATTATATGATGTGAATTTGTATTAACTGTTATGATAACTTCCATTTTATTGGGAGTAATCTTATGTATGATATTGTATAAGGAGAAGGCTATGGCAGAGGACAAAGTATTAAAACCAAAATCATTTCGCATTGATGATGAAACCGCTGACAAATTTAAACAGATTTCTGCCTCTATTGGTGGCAATCAACAAGAGGCTCTCTCCAAACTTATAGAAGCCTATGAGTTTCAATCTGGTAAAGCAATTTTAACCGAAAGGAAGGCAGATATCGACCAATTTGAAACGTATGTTACTGCTATTACTCGAATGTTTATGGGCAGTTTAGAAGATAATCAGAATTTAAGCGAAACCATACGGACCGAATTTGATGCACTTTTACAATCTAAAGATGTTACGATACAGGAGTTACAGAAGAAATTTGCCCAGGCAAACCAGCAAAAAGAGGAATTTGCTGCCAAAGCTAAGACCTATTCTGATGAAAATGCCAGGCTGAATATTACCATACATGAGCTAAAAAGTGAGTATACCTCCAAAATCAATGATATGCAAACTATGTTGTTGGATAAAGATAGCTTAAATAAAACTTTAACTGACTCATGTAATGATTTAAAAGAAAAAATGGAGCATATGAAACAGTCTGCAGACCAGGCAGTTAAGCTTCAAAAAGACTTTGATATGCTGTATCAAACGCACGAAAAGACGATTGTAGAACAAAAACAACTGAAAGAACAGATAGAGCAGATGGAGTCTGTACATCAAAAAACGATTTCTGATTTGCAGAAGCAAACAGAAGAAGCACTTAAACGTCTAAAAGAACAGTCTCAACTCATGCTTGAGAAACAACTGCTTGAGCTCGAAAAGAAACATCATGATGAAATTCAAAGCTTAAAAGCGCAAAAACAGGAGGAAATAGATAAATATCAGCAGAAGTATTTTGACTTATTAGAGCAAATGAAAGAAGCTCAGTCAGTGCCATCGACTCAAATATCGGAATCTGATAATGCTGAAACATGATTGATAATCTTTATTTTCTAAAAAGGATATTTGATATATAAATCAATAGGATAGCATCAGAGGTATGGAACAATGGATATGGATGTCTATAAGGTAAAAGATATTATAGGAAACAGTCAAAAATTTATTTCTCCTTTTGGCGAACCATGCAGTTATTATATATGTGCAGGAGAAAATGAAAACGTAAGTAATATAAGTATCCAAAAGTATTGGGAAAAATTAAAGTTTATGTCTGAAAATATAGACAGATTGATACAACAGGCATTTAAGCCAGAGTTTTATGATGGTTATGGTGTTAATAAAAAGCTTATTACATCTTCTGAGGAAATGTGCCGACAATTAGTAGTTGATAGTTTTGTTTTATATATAAATGATGATTCGATAGGTTCTTATTTGTCAAATTCCCGATTCATGTTCGGACATTTTATTGATTGTTTATGGAGCGATAACTGGAGTTTGATTGATTCATATTTTTGCTGAATGATAAATTTATACCTTAAACCAAATGAAAGGAATGATAACCATTATGTACGAGTTAGATAACCCTAAGCTGTTTGAACAATGTGCCAGAATTAAGGAAAAGATTGAAACGATTTCTCAGATTCCCGAGCGCCAGAAAGACTATTATGCCAAGCTTTATCATCATTGGAAGCTCAGTCCTCCAGCTCAGTTGTGGGAGATTGAAGAATTTGAGAAAAAGGCGGGAGTTTCCCTGCCCATTGAGTATGTCTATTATCTGACACAGGTAGGACGAGGAGGTGCGGGTCCTGGAACTGGTCTTACAGATTTTTCAATTCCCAAAAACATCGACCCAGGTCTTAACCAGGTATCTGAGCAATTGAGCTGCGAATTGACGGAGGAAGAGTGGAATGAATTGTTTGAATTTCATGGTGTTCCAGAGGATGGCACGCTCTGCTTATGTGCCATGGACCTTACTTACCAGGCTTATTTAATTCTAACCGGTCCTATGCGTGGACGGGTAGTCTATCTGGATTATGATGGAGAATGTGCCCCCATGTGGCCCAAAGGCAGTCCCGATTTTCTGACCTGGTGCGAAAATTTCTATTCAGAGCTGTTGGCAGGCTATGATATCGCCCCAACGTGGAAGTTTATGTGGCAGGAGCCAGGAGATGAGAATACATTGATTCGTGCGTTCCAGAGCGCAGAGGATAGAGAATATCAGAGGGAAGTTTTATACAGCTTCTGTAAATTTAAGAAACTATCAAAAACAGCAAAAGAATTTTTAGAAAACCTTTCAAATTCAGAATTTCAAGATGAAGTGACAAAAGTTTTGCAAGATTTTCACTCATAAATCAGTTGCATTATCCATTCCAATGATGTATAATTTTTCCGTTTGAAATTTTTTTCAGGGCGAGACTGCCAGAATCATAAGTAATCTTGCCCTCATAAACAGAAGAAAGGAATGGTGCCGCATATGAAAGCATTTCTGATATTGGAAGATGGAACTGTGTTTGAAGGAACCAGCATCGGCTCTCCCACAGAAATCATCAGCGAAATTGTATTTAACACTTCAATGACTGGTTATCTGGAAGTTTTGACCGACCCTTCTTATGCAGGACAGGCGGTGGTTATGACCTACCCCTTAATTGGCAACTATGGCATTTGTCACGAAGATATGGAGTCGCTTACGCCCTGGCCCATGGGCTATATTGTAAGAGAATTATCCCGAATCCCTAGCAATTTCAGAAGCCAGGATACCATTCAACATTTCTTGGAATATCACCAAATTTCTGGTATCAGCGGTATCGATACAAGATTCCTCACCAAAATTTTAAGAGAAAAAGGCACCATGAATGGCATGATTACGACAAAAGTCTATGAATCCTTGGAGGAACCTCTTCGCAGGATTAAAAATTATGCAGTAAAAGGTGTTGTAAAAGAGACTTCCTGTAAGAAGCCTTATGTTCTAGAACCATGGGATAAGAAGCCAGTCCGTTCTATCCGAACTGCCAGGATTCCTCAAAGCTTAAAAAGACAGGAAGGATATGGAAAAAAGGTTGCTCTTTTAGATTTGGGTGCAAAGAAGAATATTGCTCAGGCATTGATAGAACGAGGCTGCCAGGTGACAGTATATCCAAGCACCACACCAGCCAATGAGATTTTAAAAGCTAATCCTGATGGCATCATGCTCTCCAACGGTCCTGGAGACCCCAAAGAGAATGTTGAAATCATCAATGAAATTCGCAAACTGTATGAATCAGATATTCCTATCTTTGCTATTTGTCTGGGACATCAGCTTATGGCATTGGCTACAGGGGGAGATACCTATAAATTAAAATATGGCCATAGAGGAGGCAATCATCCAGTAAAAGATTTGAAGACTGGAAGAGTCTATATTTCCTCTCAAAATCATGGATATGCGGTGGATATAGACAGTTTGAACCCTGATGTGGCAGTTCCGGCCTTTGTCAATGTGAATGATGGAACCAATGAGGGCTTAATTTATACAGGAAAACCTATTTTTACAGTCCAATATCATCCAGAAGCATGTCCTGGTCCCCAAGACAGCAGTTATTTGTTTGATAAATTTATCCAGATGATGGAGGTAAAGACATATGCCTAAGAATCCAGATATCAAAAAAGTGTTGATGCTTGGCTCTGGCCCTATTGTGATTGGGCAGGCAGCAGAATTTGACTATGCGGGAACACAAGCTTGTCGCTCATTAAAGGAAGAAGGAATTGAGGTAGTACTTTTAAATTCCAATCCTGCTACCATTATGACAGATAAAGATATTGCGGATAAAGTTTATATTGAACCTCTGACTCTGGAAGTGGTGGAACAGTTGATAGTAAAGGAAAAACCAGACAGTATTCTTCCAACTCTGGGAGGACAGGCTGGACTGAATCTAGCTATGGAATTGGAGGAGGCTGGATTTTTAAAGAAAAATCAAGTGCGTCTGATTGGAACAACTGCAGAAACTATCAAGAAAGCAGAAGACCGGTTGGAATTTAAGAGTACCATGGAAAAGATTGGAGAACCAGTAGCCCCATCTAAAGTGGTGGAATGTGTAGAGGATGGGATTGCATTTACCGATACTATCGGTTATCCAGTAGTTTTACGTCCAGCATATACTTTGGGAGGTAGCGGAGGAGGAATTGCAAGAAACCAGGAGCAGCTTGAAGAAATCTTACAGAATGGGCTGAGGCTTTCCCGTGTAGGACAGGTTTTGGTGGAACGATGCATCGCAGGATGGAAAGAGATTGAGTATGAGGTGATGCGTGACAGCGCCGGAAATGTTATTACTGTATGTAATATGGAAAATATTGACCCAGTAGGAGTTCACACAGGAGATAGCATTGTTGTGGCACCGTCTCAGACATTGGGAGACAAGGAATACCAGATGCTACGGACATCAGCCTTAAATATTATTACAGAGCTGGGAATTACAGGTGGATGTAATGTACAATATGCTCTTCATCCTGAAACCTTTGAATACTGTGTCATTGAGGTAAATCCTCGCGTCAGCCGTTCCTCAGCTCTGGCATCTAAGGCAACTGGATATCCGATTGCCAAGGTAGCGGCAAAGATTGCTCTGGGATATACTCTGGACGAGATTCAAAATGCAGTTACCAAAAAGACCTATGCCAGCTTTGAGCCAATGTTAGATTATTGTGTAGTAAAAATGCCTCGTCTTCCATTTGATAAATTTATCAATGCAACAAGAACTCTTGGCACACAGATGAAAGCAACTGGAGAGGTCATGAGCATCTGTACAAATTTTGAGGGCGCATTGATGAAAGCAATCCGTTCTTTAGAGCAGCATGTGGACTCTCTGTTGTCCTATGATTTTTCTGATTTTGATAAAGAGGAGATTTTCGAGCAGTTAAAAAGGGTAGATGACCGGAGAATCTGGGTGATTGCAGAGGCTCTGCGCAGAGGGATTTCTTATGAAGTGATTCATGAAAATACTATGATTGACAGGTGGTTTATTGACAAGCTGGCTGTTTTGGTAGAGATGGAGGAGGCTCTGAAAAATGAGCCTCTGACCGAAGAATTGCTGAGAGAGGCAAAAAGATTGGAGTTTCCAGACCATGTGATTGCACAGCTTTCAGGGGCAAGCACAGAAGAAATCAAAAATATGCGCCGACAATTCAAAATTACACCAGCTTATAAAATGGTGGATACCTGTGCAGCAGAGTTTGCAGCAGAAACTCCTTACTATTATTCTTGTTTTGGAAGTGTCAATGAGGTAGAAAAGACAACAGGCAAAAAGAAGGTTCTGGTTCTTGGCTCTGGGCCTATCCGAATAGGGCAGGGAATTGAGTTTGATTTTTGCAGTGTCCACAGTACTTGGGCATTTTCCAGAGAAGGATATGAGACAATTATTGTAAATAATAATCCAGAGACTGTGAGTACAGACTTTGATATTGCGGATAAGTTATATTTTGAACCTCTGACTCCAGAAGATATGGAAGCGATTGTGGAATTGGAAAGACCAGATGGAGCAGTTGTACAGTTTGGCGGACAGACAGCCATCAAGCTGACCGAAGATTTGATGAAAATGGGGGTTCCAATTTGGGGAACAGCGGCAGAGGATGTGGATGCTGCAGAGGATAGGGAACTGTTTGACCAAATTTTGGAACAATGCAACATTCCAAGACCAAAGGGAGAAACCGTATATACAGCGGCTCAAGCTAAAGAGGTGGCAGCAAGACTTCAGTATCCAGTGCTGGTACGGCCTTCTTATGTGCTGGGCGGACAGGGGATGCAGATTTGCATCAATGAGCATGATATTGACGAATTTATAGGCATCATCAATCAGATTGCCCAAGACCATCCTATTTTGGTGGATAAATATATGATGGGTAAAGAGATTGAGGTGGATGCAGTCTGTGATGGAGAAGATATTTTGATTCCTGGAATTATGGAGCATATCGAGAGGGCGGGAATTCATTCAGGAGACAGTATCTCTGTGTATCCTGCTCAAAGTCTGACAGATGAGATAAAAAAGACATTGACAGAATATACAAGAAGATTGGCCAGGGCATTGCATGTAAAAGGAATGATTAATATTCAGTTTATTGTCAGCCATGGAGAGGTATATGTCATTGAGGTAAATCCTCGCTCGTCCAGAACAGTTCCCTATATCAGCAAGGTTACTGGAATTCCTATTGTAGCTCTTGCTACCAAAGTAATATGTGGTCATACGCTCAAAAGTATGGGATATAAGCCAGGGCTGGCAAAGGAAGCAGATTATATTGCAGTCAAAATGCCAGTATTTTCTTTTGAGAAGATTCGAGGGGCAGATATAAGTTTAGGGCCAGAGATGAAATCTACTGGAGAATGTCTGGGAATCGCTAAAACATTCCATGAGGCTTTGTACAAGGCATTTGAAGGGGCAGGAGTAACGCTGCCTAAGCATAAAAATATGATTATCACTGTGAGAGATGAAGATAAGGAAGATGTAGTGGACATTGCAAGAAGATTTGCGGCAGTGGGATATCGGATATTTGCCACAAGAGGAACTGCCAAGGTGCTCAATGAGCATGGGATAACTGCTAGAGCTATCAAGAAGCTTGAACAGGAATCTCCTAATATCTTAGATTTAGTCTTAGGCCATAAGATTGATTTGATTATTGATACACCACCACAGGGGGCAGAGAGAAGTCATGATGGATTTGTTATCAGAAGAAATGCCATTGAGACAGGAGTGAATGTACTGACTTCCTTGGATACAGCGGCAGCTTTAGCCTCCAGCTTGGAAAATCGCGCTAAGAAGCTGAGCTTAGTTGACATTGCTGAGATAAGAAATATATAAAGATAAATGTTTGATAAAGTTTCATAAAATAAGAACTATTGCAAAATAATAAATTCACTCGTTGTGCTAGTTAAAATTTGTAGGCAGGAGTAACGCAGCAAACCAGATACCCCATAGCTCTACGGCTTCAGAGCCAGTAACACTAAGTCCCCTAAACCCTGTTAGAAACAGTCACAAAAGCCCCTAAACTCGCTCGAACAATAGGAACTTTTGCTCCTAACACAGAGTTGTAGGAACTAAAAGTTACTAAGGCTCCTGTAGATGCAGGACAGGGAGTAGTCTTCTTCCGTGCGTTACTTTTTGGTGAAAATTTAACTAGCACAACGAG
>DEPC01000191.1 GCA_002358555.1 Hungatella sp. UBA3402
TGAAATGTTGTTTTTTCCAAAGAAAATTGGAATGGGAAATAAAGCCCCTCAAGGTTCCTATGCATTCTCTGGCAGTACTATCATAGAAGGGCTAGAGAAGGATGGATATACTACCTGGTGTGTGGGGGGAGTATCCTTTTTTGATAAAAGGACGGATTTAGGAAAAGTTTTTCCAAGTTATTTTCAAAAAAGTTATTGGAATCCCTCCTTTGGCTGTGGGGTAAAGGACAGTACCAAACATCAGATTGATTTTATTTTGAAAAAGATAGAAAAAGAAGAGAAAGAGAAGAAATTATTTCTCTATCTGAATATTGATGCCATTCATTATCCTAATTATTTTTATTTAGAAGGTGCAAAGCATGACAGTATTGCAAGTCATGCAGCAGCTCTGCGGTATGTTGATGCAGAATTGGGAAGACTGTTTGAAAAGTGGAAAGAATTGAGAGACAAAGCATTTGTAATCTGTTGTTCAGACCATGGGACATGCTATGGAGAGGATGGCTGCCAATTCCATGGAATCAACCATCCATCAGTGAATACAGTTCCCTATAAACATTTTTTGTTGTAGGGGTTCATCAATATTGGTTTTTATAGGTGTAAAGAAAAAATACTTGACACCCATAATTTTTTCGTGTATGATTACCCATGTGATGGAAATAACCAAGTTTTTCATTCTACAATCTTTGCAGGAGGGATATCATGGCTTTTGAGAGTTTGGCAGATAAACTACAGAATGTATTCAAGAACCTGCGTGGAAAAGGACGCCTCACAGAAGCAGATGTGAAAACTGCTTTGAGGGAAGTAAAGATGGCTCTGTTAGAGGCAGACGTAAGCTTTAAAGTAGTAAAGCAGTTTATCAGCTCTGTCCAAGAACGGGCGATTGGCCAGGATGTGTTAAATAGTCTAACTCCTGGTCAGATGGTAATTAAGATTGTTCATGAAGAATTAATCCAGTTGATGGGGTCTGAGACTACAGAGATATCATTAAAGCCTGCCAATGAGATTACCATTATTATGATGGCAGGACTTCAAGGAGCAGGTAAGACCACAACCACGGCAAAGATTGCAGGAAAGCTTAAGTCAAAAGGGAAAAAGCCCCTTTTAGCTGCATGTGATGTATATCGGCCTGCTGCTATCCAGCAGCTTCAGATTAACGGAGAAAAGCAGGGGGTTCCTGTATTTTCCATGGGAGAGCATCAGGAACCTGTCAATATTGCCAAGGCTGCCATAGAACATGCACAGAAGAATGGCTATAATGTAGTAATTCTGGATACAGCAGGACGACTTCATATTGATGAAGGAATGATGGAGGAGCTCAGCCACATCAAGGAGGCAGTGGAAGTTCATCAGACATTATTGATTGTTGATGCAATGACCGGCCAGGATGCAGTGAATGTTGCAGAGACATTTGAGAATAAGATTGGCATAGATGGAGTTATCCTTACCAAGTTGGACGGTGATACCAGAGGGGGAGCAGCACTTTCCATCAAAGCAGTAACCGGAAAGCCAATATTATATATTGGTATGGGAGAGAAGCTTTCTGATTTAGAGCAATTCTATCCAGACCGAATGGCTTCCAGAATTTTGGGAATGGGAGATATTCTTTCTCTGATTGAAAAGGCAGAATTGGAAGTAGATGAGGAGAAAGCAAGAGAACTCACCCAAAAGATTAAGAAGGCAGAGTTTGATTTTAATGATTTCCTTGACCAGATGAACCAGATTAAAAAAATGGGTGGAATGTCCAGCATTATGAGTATGATGCCAGGGATGCCTCAGATGAAGGGCGATATGGACATTGATGATTCTGCTATGGACCGTGTGGAGGCAATTATCCTTTCTATGACAAAGGAAGAAAGAGCCAATCCATCAATTTTAAATCCATCAAGAAAACAGCGGATTGCTAGAGGAGCAGGAGTGGGAATACAGGAAGTAAACCGTATTGTCAAACAGTTTGACCAGATGAAAAAAATGATGAAACAGCTTCCTGGTATGATGGGTGGAAAGCGACGTGGCGGTTTAGGTGGTATGCTTGGAAAGTTTAAGATGCCATTCTAGATTGAAAGATTTGTTAGCAAGACAGAGTAATATCTGTTTTTGTCTATAGATGAAGTGTATGAAAATGTCAATTACACATGTTATCACAAGACAAGGAGGTGAGATTGAAATGGCAGTAAAGATGAGATTGAGAAGGATGGGACATAAGAAGGCCCCTTTCTATAGAGTTGTTGTTGCAGATTCCAGGTCTCCAAGAGATGGTAAATTCATCGAAGAAGTTGGTTACTATGACCCTAATCAGGAGCCAAGTGTAATCAAATTTAATGAGGAGACGACAAAGAAGTGGCTGGCAACTGGAGCACAGCCCACGGAGACTGTTGGCAAGCTTTTAAAGATTGCTGGTATTCAGTAACGTAAGGTGAGGGATATGAAAGAATTAGTTGAAGTAATGGCTAAAGCCCTGGTAGAGCATCCAGAAGAAGTCATTGTCACTGAAACCGAAAAAAATGGGGAAACCATTATCGAGTTAAAAGTGTCTCCCTCTGATATGGGGAAGGTTATCGGAAAACAGGGAAGAATTGCGAAAGCTATCCGTTCTGTTGTTAAGGCAGCAGCCTCCAAGGAAGAGAAAAAAGTCGTTGTTGAGATTCAGTAAGAAAGATAAGACCGCCATCCTTACAGGGAAGACGGTCTTATTTGCTATAACCGTTCAACAATTAACAGCAAGGATTCCCCTTCTTCTTAGGCAGGGGAGGAAATGCCTAAAACAATTGTAACGGCAGTAGTGGGCGGAGCGAAAGCGGTATCCCCTACTGCCATGAAGCAATCCACGTAATTGTCTTGCTCCTAACTGCCGCGAGTGGATTGAAACAAATATCTGGATAATGATAAGTTTAGGGTATTGGAAAGGAATATTTATGGAAGACACATTGAGGGTAGGAGTTATTGCTTCTACCCATGGAATTCGCGGGGAGGTAAAAGTATTCCCCACCACAGATGATGCCAAACGATTTGAAAAACTAAAGGAAGTTCTTCTGGATACTGGAAAAGAACTAAAAACTATGGAAATTCAACAGGTTAGGTTTTTCAAAAATATGGTAATTGTGAAATTTAAAGGCTATGATACCATAAATGATATTGAAATCTATAAAGGAAAAGACCTATTGGTGACAAGAGAACATGCTGTAGAGCTGGGACCAGATGAAAATTTTATCGTGGATCTGATTGGATTGTCGGTTGAAACTGACGAGGGAGAATTGCTTGGCGAACTGACAGATGTACTGATAACAGGAGCCAATGATGTCTATGAGGTTACAAGAACAGATGGCAAAAAAGTACTTCTGCCTGCAATCAAAGATTGTGTGTTGGATGTAGATTTAGAAGCAGGAAGGGTATTGGTTCATGTTCTGGAAGGGCTTTTGGATTTGTAGAAAGGGAGCACTATGAATTACCATATTCTCACATTATTTCCCCAGATGGTATCAGATGGACTGAATACCAGTATTATTGGCAGAGCTGTGGAAAAGGGACTCATTGAGATTGAGACAATCAATATCCGAGATTATTCCAAGGATAAACATCATCATGTAGATGATGCTCCTTACGGCGGAGGGGCTGGCATGGTGATGCAGCCTGGACCAGTATGCGATTCCTATGAGGATTTATGTAACAGGATTGGAAAGCAGCCCAGAGTACTTTATATGACTCCCCAGGGAAAAGTATTTAATCAAAGTATTGCGCAAGAGCTGGCTCTGGAAGAAGATTTGGTATTTTTATGCGGTCATTATGAGGGAATTGATGAACGGGCTTTGGAGCTAATTGTAACAGACTATTTATCTGTGGGAGATTATGTACTTACTGGTGGAGAGCTTCCTGCAATGGTTATGATTGACTGTATCTCCAGACTGATTCCAGGAGTGCTAAATAATAATGAATCTGCAGAAATAGAATCATTTCATGACAATCTATTGGAATACCCTCAATATACGAGGCCAGAAATCTATAAGGGAATGAAGGTTCCAGAGGTGCTTTTGTCAGGGCATCATAAAAATATCGAGGAATGGAGACGTAAGGAGTCTATTAAAAGAACTTTTATCCAAAGACCAGACCTTTTAAAGGATGCCAATTTGACTCAAAAAGAACAAGAGTTTTTAAAGGAGATAGTGTCAGAGAATTTCCTGTGAGTATTTCCCAAGAAAGGGCTTGCGCTGCCAGAGATAGTATGATAGAATAAATTGGTTTTCAAAATAAGAGATAGTCCTCTGTTACCGGAATACAGGTATTAAGAACATCAAACATATTTTAAGGAGGTTCCAAAGTGAACGAGATTATTAAAAGCATCGAAGCAACTCAGATGAAAGAGTCTGTGCCAGAATTTCATGTTGGAGATACGGTAAGAGTATACAACAAGATTAAAGAGGGAAACCGTGAGAGAATTCAGGTCTTTGAAGGCACTGTTCTTAAGAGACAGAATGGCGGCTCTAGAGAGACATTTACTGTAAGAAAGAATTCCAATGGAATCGGTGTTGAGAAGACATGGCCAGTACATTCTCCCTTTGTAGATAATATTGAAGTGGTGAGAAGAGGTAAAGTAAGAAGAGCAAAACTGTACTACTTAAGAGGCAGAGTTGGCAAAGCTGCCAAGGTCAAAGAGTTGGTAAAGTAATTTATTTTTCAGATGCAACTAGGGACAATAAAGAAGATTTATTGTCCTTTTCTTACTTTATAGGAAATTGCGTCCTATAAAGCAGAAACCCTCTGGAGGATGCGCACTGCGCATAAGGAAAATGGCTGCTGGTGCAGCCGCGCTCCGGCGCGCGAGTCCGGCTTGTCGGACTCTTTTTTATCTATAATAAATATCGTGAAAAAGCTTTATGAAAGTTTCTATAAAATCAAGAATGATGGACTTGGAAGATAATTGCGGCCTGATAATAGCTGATTTGATGTGACAGGCAGGTGTAAGTTTGGAATTTTATCGAGTAGAAGAGACAAACCGTCTAAGACGGATAATGAGATGGATTGTAGATATTGTAGTAATGATTTCATTGGCCTGGTTTGTGGTATATGCATTTGGAACCCAGGTCAAGATTGCTGGACAGTCTATGGCTCCACAACTTTGCAGTGACAATGTGGTGTTGATAGACAGACTTTGTTATGATTGGAGGCAGCCAAACCGATTTGATGTGGTTGTTTTTGAACGGGAAGATCGTAAGTCCAATGTAAAGAGAGTGATCGGTCTTCCAGGTGAGGAGGTTCAGATTATAGATGGTTTTATCTATATTGATGGGCAAAAACTGGATGCAGAGAATGACTTATCGCGTGTAGTTTTAGCAGGTCTTGCAGAAAATCCTGTTACCCTTGGAGAAGATGAATATTTTCTTTTAGGGGATAACCGAGATGGAAGTGAAGACAGCCGATTTGCAAATATTGGGAATGTTAAGAGGAGCCAAATTCAGGGCAAAATCTGGTTGCGTCTGATTCCTTTGATTGATATAAAGTTGGTAGAATAGGAGAAGATTATGAATATACAGTGGTATCCAGGGCATATGACCAAAGCGAAGCGTGCTATGAAAGAGGACTTAAAATTGGTTGACTTGATTATTGAACTGGTGGATGCCAGAATACCATATTCCAGCAGAAATCCAGATATTGATGAATTGGGCCAGCAGAAAGCAAGGTTGATTCTTCTAAATAAAGCTGATTTAGCCAATGAGGCTGCCAATACTGCATGGATAACTTGGTTTCAAAATCAAGGATTTCAGGCGGTAAAAGTAGATTCCAGAAATAAAGGAAGCTTAAAACAGATTCAGCCAGCAGTCCTGGAGGCATGTAAAGAGAAGATTAAGCGAGATAAGAGGCGAGGAATCGTCAATCGTCCAGTCAGAGCTATGGTAGTAGGGATTCCTAATGTGGGCAAATCTACCTTTATCAACTCTTATGCAGGAAAAGCCTGTGCTAAAACAGGCAATAAACCAGGAGTAACTAAGGGAAATCAATGGATAAGACTTAATAAAACTTTGGAGCTTTTAGATACTCCAGGAATTTTGTGGCCCAGATTTGAAAGCAAAGAAGTAGGGCTTCATCTTGCATTGATTGGTTCTATCAATGACGAGATTTTGAATCGAGAGGAACTAGCTATAGAACTTATATCTTTCTTGCTCAAATATAATCCTCAAATCCTTTCAAGCCGTTATGGAGAAGAATTGTTGAATTTTAGCTGTGATGCTGATTTCCAAGTATTTGATATGGAATCTTCAAAGCTTCTGAATATATCCGAGAGGGAGAGTCTGACAGCATCAGAATCAGAATATGAAGCTTTGGCTATCCTGGAAAAAATTGCCCAGATACGAGGTTGTTTAATAAAAGGAAGTGGATATGATTATAAGAAGGCTGCAAATCTGTTGCTGGAGGATTATCGGAGTGCAAGGCTTGGCAGAATCACTTTAGAAATGCCTCCTTTTGAGGAAAGAGAAGGGGAATAGCTATGGCAATCAAACCATTAACGAAAGAAAAATTGGAGAAAGAATTAGCTCGTCTTGAGGCTATGAAGGAATATGAATATTTATATGAAACTTGTCCTTATATCTGTGGAATTGACGAGGCGGGAAGAGGCCCACTTGCTGGTCCAGTAGTAGCAGCAGCGGTCATTCTTCCCAAGGACTGTCAAATTCTTTATCTCAATGATTCTAAAAAGCTTTCAGAAAAAAAGCGGGAATTACTTTTTGATGAGATTACCAAGAAAGCAATAACCTATGGAATTGGAATAGTTGACTCTGGGCGTATTGATGAGATTAATATTTTACAGGCCACCTATGAAGCCATGAGACAGGCAGTACAAAAGCTTGGAGTTATCCCAGATATTTTGTTAAATGATGCGGTGATAATTCCAGGTATTGATTTGATGCAGATTCCGATTGTAAAAGGAGATGCAAAAAGTGTATCCATTGCTGCCGCCAGTATTCTGGCAAAGGTTACAAGAGATAAGATGATGATAGAGTATGGTAGACTATATCCTAACTATGATTTTGCAAAACATAAAGGATATGGAACATCTACTCATATTCAGGCTTTGAGAGAGTATGGAGCTTGTCCTATTCATCGCAAGACTTTCCTTAAAAATTTTCATCTGGAGAACAAGAGTGAAACAAAAGATTCCGAATAATCGTCAGACAGGTAGTTATTATGAAAGACAGGCCGCCTTATTTTTAGAGCAGCAGGGGTTTCAGATTGTGGAGCAAAATTATAGGAATCGTCGAGGAGAGATTGATATTATTGCCAGAGAGGGAAACTATTTGGTGTTTGTAGAAGTAAAATACCGAAAGAATCAATCTTTGGGTTATCCTGAAGAGGCTGTTCACAGTCAAAAGCAGCATAAAATTCGCTGTACGGCTTCCTATTATCTTTATTCTTGTCATTATCATGAGGAAACTCCTTGCAGATTTGATGTTGTTAGTATTGTAGGAGAAGAAATTTTGTTGATTCGAGATGCATTTTAAAACTATATAGAAGGGCGTATCCATTTTATGAGACTGAATTGGAATCGAAAAGGACAACAGGCTGTTCTGGAAGATGTGGAAACAGACGGAGTACATTATCTTTCATTTCCACTTCTAAAAAGCAGTAACTTGGTTTGTCATGGGTTTTCTACCAGAATTGGCGGGGTGAGCCAGGGAAAATATTCCAGTATGAATTTTACATTTACTAGGGGTGATAATCCTGAGCATGTAATGGAAAATTATAGACGTATGGCTAAAGTTCTTGGGGTAGATAAAGAACGTATGGTTTTATCTTATCAAACTCATACAGTCAATATAAAGAAGGTGACAGAAGAAGATGCAGGAAAAGGAATTGTCAAAGACAGAGATTATCAAGACATCGATGGATTGATTACCGATGTACCAGGAATTACCTTGGTCACTTTTTACGCTGACTGTGTCCCTATTTATATTCTTGACCCAATCCATAAGGCTATTGGGTTAAGTCATTCTGGATGGCGTGGAACAGTAAGACGTATGGGAAGAGTAACTTTAAACGCTATGAAAGAGGCTTATGGCACAAATCCATCAGATGTTCTATGTTGTATTGGCCCTAGCATTTGTAAGGAATGTTTTGAAGTAGGAGAGGAAGTTATTCTGGAATTTGAACAGACATTTGGGGAACCATATTGGAATGATTTATTTTATAGGAAAGAAAATGGTAAATATCAGTTGAATCTCTGGAAAGCTAATGAAATTATCTTGAGAGAAGAAGGAGTAACACAGATTCAGGTGACAGATATCTGTACCCGCTGTAATCCAAACTATTTATTTTCTCATCGGATTATGGGCAATGAAAGAGGAAATCTAGCAGCATTTTTATGTCTCAAAAAAGAAGTTTCCAAATAACAAGAGGTAATATTTGGAAATAAAGAGGATTTTTAGCCATTTTGATTGCAGAGAAAATAATTCTGTGATATTATATTCGTGGATTTAGTGATGCCTTATGCTCAAAATTCTATGGTTTAAAAGACAGGAATTATGACTGAAAGGAAATACATAAATGAAAAGGGAGGGGAGGCCATACTTATGAAAATCGGCGTACAAGAGTTATTGCTTATCTTTATTGTTGCCTTGATTGTTTTGGGACCCGATAAGCTTCCCATGTATGCACAGAAATTTGGAGAAGCATTGAAAGAGTTCCGAAAATTTTCTTCTGATGCGACAAAGGATATCCGAGAAAGTATTGTTGAGCCATTGGAAGAGGCTCAGCGTCCTTTAAGGGAAGCATTGGAGCCTATCACAGAACTGGAAAAAGATGTCCGCAATGATGTAAAAGGGATTAAAAAATCACTTGAGGATATTGGAAAGCCAACTAAACCAGTTAAGGCTGCAGAGGGGGAATCTGTAGATACTCGGACAGCAGAAGGAGATATGGAAATCAAAGATGTTAAAGAACAGCCTTCGGATATAGCTCTTTCAAAGGAAGCTGTTATCGAACCAGCAATCAATACAGAGGTTTCCAAGGAAAATACTGTAAAACAGGATTTTGATACAGACATTTCAGATATGGAAATTTCTCAGAAAGAGGCAGAAGAACAAATTTCTGACCTTGAACTGACTTTGAAGCCAAAACAGCCTGAAGATACTAACTTGTTAGTACAAGAAACATCTGAAACGATTGGTCTTTCAGATGTTTTAGAAGCTACATAAGTGGTTGATTTGGTATAATAGATTTTAACATCAGGAGGATTAATTATGAAGATTGGAACTACAGAATTACTGGTTGTTTTAGCCATTGCCGTATTGCTTTTTGGGCCTACCCAAATTCCGAAGCTCAGCAGAATGATGGGCAAGAGCATCAAAAATTTCCGCGCTGGTATGTCTGATGGCGAGGAAGAGACAAAAGAAACGGATGCCGTTGAGCAGTGATGGGAAAACGAAAGACAAAAGAGGTTCAGAATGAAAAGAGTATGGCTCTATCTGGACATCTTCGGGAACTCCGCAACAGGCTGGTGGTTTGTATCGCCTGCCTTGTTGTTTCTTTCTTGATTGGTTTACATTATGCACCAGATATTGTAAAAGCATTGACAGATATCGGAAAAAATTATGGCTATACCTATGTATATATTGCACCGCAGGAACTGCTGATGCAATATTTTTCCGTTGCCATGTTAGCAGGAGTTTGTATTACCTTTCCAGTACTTTTTTATCATATCTGGTCTTTTATACAGCCAGGGCTTCGCAGGAATGAGAATCTTCTATTTTTGTCAGCTATGTTTTTTGGACTAATTTGTTTTGCAGCAGGTGTACTTTTTGCCTATAAGATTATGCTTCCTTTTATGCTATATTTTTTAGTTGGTATTGGCATGGGAAGTGATATTACAGCTGCTATCAGTGTACAGAATTATATTACATTCTTGCTGACAATTTTTATGATATTCGGCATTGTGTTTGAACTTCCAGTTCTGTCTGTTATCCTGACACAGATGAGGCTTTTAAGGGTGGAATGGATGAAGAAAGGCAGACGAGTTATTATTATTGTTATTTTTGTGGTGGCAGCATTTATTACTCCACCAGATATTGTCTCCCAGATTATGATAGCCATTCCCATGATTGGACTATATGAACTCAGCATTCTGATTTGCTCTTTCCTTATGAGATTTAAGAAACCAGACCAGGAGGAAGAGGAATGAAGTAAAAGATGACTTTTTTAGTGTCCTCTTTTAGCTATA
>DEPC01000228.1 GCA_002358555.1 Hungatella sp. UBA3402
TTTTCATTTTATTATAGATAAGATAGCTTCCTTCAAAAAATTTATGGTATAGTAGATGAAAAAAACAAGAAATTTATAATTATAATATAAATTTCTATTAAATATTGTAGATAATAAAGGGATAAGATATAATCAAAAGAAAAGGAGATAATAGAATGAATCCAGATATATTAGCTCTAACCGAACGTCTTGTTTCTATCTCGGATTTTAGTCAAGGAAAAGCAGGTAAGATTTTTAGTGATGTGGCAGAAAATGATAAAGAGTATATTGTTTTAAAAAATAATCAGCCGATAGCTCTACTGTTATCGATAAAAGAATATCGAAAAATCCAAGAAAAGATATGGAGGATGGAGAAACTGTTAGAAAAAACTAGAAATAACAGACCATTAGAACTTACAGAGAAGAGATTGGACAATCCCATATTATAATCAGAATTCAGAATATGGAAGAATACAATATTTTTATAACTTATTTGTGTATTGAGACAAAACGAAAGGAATCATAAAAACTATGAAAGTTATTGTTCTCATGGCTACTTATGAGGGGGAGCGTTATATTTGCCAGCAGATGGATTCGATTTTAGGACAAACATTAAAGGAACTGAAACTAATGGTGTCAGATGATGGCTCCAAGGATAAAACGAGAGAGATTTTGAAAGAGTATAGGAATCAATATCCAGATAGAATTGTTTTAAAACATCGAGTGCAAGAGGGAGATTACCAGAATAAAGAGCAAGTATCTGGGGCGGCTATGAATTTTTTTTGGCTTTTAGCACAAGCTTCTGGAGATTATATTCTGTTCAGTGACCAAGATGATGTGTGGAAAAGAGAAAAGGCAGAGAAGTTGCTGAAACATATGAAAAAATTGGAAAAAAGATTAGGAAAGGACTATCCCATTCTGGTTCATTCGGATATGGAAGTGACTGATGAAGATTTAAACATGACTGCTCCTAGTTTTTTTGATTACCAGCATTGCAATCCAAAACGGACATCATTTGCAGAGGTCTTGGTAGAGAATCCGGTTACTGGCGGTGGGGCTATGATAAATAAGGCCTTGGCAGATTTGCTTCTCAAAGTACCAGAAGCCTGCTGTATGCATGATTGGTGGATGGCACTCACAGCCTCATGTTTTGGAACGATTTCTTGTATCAGAGAGCCTTTATATCAATATAGACAGCACGAAAATAATGTTCTTGGAGCAAAAGCAACTGGAAGTTTAGAGGATATCAAGCAGCGGGCAAGAAGGCAAGCACAGGTGGAGGAGAATTATAGAAAAATGTTTGCCCAGGCAGCAGCATTTGGCAAAATGTATCATGAGCAGATGAGTACAGAACAGAAGAACATTCTTCGGTCGTTTTTGGCTCTGCCTTTGCAATCTCCAGCAGGGAGACTGCATAATATTGTAAAAAATCACTTTTTTAAAACTTCTTTGATTCAAACTTTGGCGCAAAGTGTTACAATTCCAGGAAGGGAAAGGTAATAAGGATTGGGAGAAACATTAATGAAAATAAATTGTGTGGTATTAAATTATAATGATGCAGATACAGTAATGAGCCTGTTAAACCGAATTCGTGGATTTCGTTGTTTTGAGAATATTGTAGTGGTAGATAATGCCTCAACAAATAACTCTTGGCAGCGGCTGAAAGAATTGCAAGATGACAAAATAGCTGTGATACAAAGTGAAAAAAATGGAGGCTATGGATATGGCAACAACCTAGGAGTTCGATATGCAATCCAAAAAAATGAGGCGACTCATGTGGTAATTGTCAATCCAGATGTAAAATTTAGGGAGAGTACTATTTCTAAGATGGCACGACTATTTTCCCATTCAGAGATAGGAATTGTGTCACCAACAATGAAGGACATGCAGTGCAGCGGCCTGGGACGGGGGTGGAAGCTCCACGGATTTATAGGAGAATTACTTGCGATGGGGCCTGTAAGCAGACGAATATGGGGTAGATTTTTAAATTATCCAGAATCCTATTATAAGGGAAAAAGGGCTGTTTATGCAGATGTAGTCCATGGTTCTATGCTTATGGTGGATGCAAAGGCATTTCTGGATTGTGGGGGATATGACGAGGATATTTTCTTGTATCAGGAGGAGGCAGTGCTGGCATGGAGAATGAAGACCAGCGGCTATCGAACAGTCGTGTTGCTCACAGAAACATATCTTCATCAACACAGCACTTCTATCACAAAATCCTGCAATGGTCAGCTTCAACGTCAGAGAATGCGCCACGAGAGCCTTATCTACTATATGAAAAATTATCTTTATATAAACCGATTCCAAGAATGGTTTGCTGGAATATGGTTTGAAATCATTTTGATGGAGATTCGTATCACTAAGTTTTTAGCTGATATAATGAATACTAGATGCATAAAAACTGCTGCAAAGGGGTGTAAAAAAGAAGGTAGGATATGTTAGATTGTATTATAGATCGTACTAATCAATATATTGATATGATGCCTAAAAAAGAGCGAAAAAAATACGGCCAATTTTTTACAAGCAAAGATACAGCACGTTTTATGGCAGATTTATATCAAATACCAGCCGAAAAACAAAAAATAAGCATTTTGGATGCGGGAGCAGGCTCAGGGATATTGTCATGTGCATTTTTAGAAAGATTGGAACAGATAGAATCTGTACAGGAAATAGAATTGATTTGCTATGAAAATGATGACAAGATAATAGAATTGCTAGAAGATAATCTGCAGATTTGCCAGACAAATTCCAAAAAAAGAATTCAGATACAGATAATTAACGATAATTACATTACAAGTCAATATCTGGATTTTAATGATAGATTGGGTGCTAATCCCAACCCTTGGAAATATGATTTTGTTATTGGAAATCCTCCTTATATGAAAATATCCAAAGATGCACCAGAGGCAGTTGCTATGCCAAGGGTCTGTTATGGCGCTCCTAATTTGTATTTTATTTTTGCGTCAATGGGGCTATTTAATTTAAAGGAAAATGGAGAGATGGTGTATATCATTCCACGCTCATGGACTTCTGGAGCTTACTTTAAACGATTCAGGGAGTATTTTTTGACAGAAGGAAAATTAGAATATATTCATCTGTTTATAAGTAGGAATAAGGTATTTGATAGAGAAGATGTATTGCAGGAAACTATCATTATAAAGGCAAAAAAGACAGATAAAATTCCAGATACCATTACCATTACTTCTTCGCAATCTAACCATGATTTTGACAATTTAATTTCTTTGACAGTAGATTATAATCTTGTAGTGTCAAAGAATGATTTTTATGTATATTTGGTAACAGATGAAAAGCAGGTTTCCATGCTCAAGCGTTTGCATAGGTTTGATAAGACATTGCCAGATATTGGATTGAAGATGAAAACAGGGCTGACAGTTGATTTTCGTAATCAAGAGGTACTTCGTAACCAAGCAGAAGAAGGAGCAATTCCCCTCTTTTATTCACAGCATATCAAAGAAGGAAAAGTACAATTCCCGATTCAGAAAGAATATCAGTATATTGTAACTAGCCAAAAGGGATTGATGCAGGATAACCGAAATTATTTATTTGTCAAGCGTTTTACTGCAAAGGAGGAACATCGCAGACTTCAGTGCGGTGTATATTTATCAAAGGAGTATCCGCAATATACTAAGATTAGCACACAAAATAAGATTAATTTTGTGGATTACTTAATAGGCGAAATGCCAGAATATGTTGTGTATGGATTGTATGTGATTTTTAATTCTACTCTTTATGATGAATATTAT
>DEPC01000239.1 GCA_002358555.1 Hungatella sp. UBA3402
TATGGGATTATATAATAAACAGAAAAGCCAAACAATGGAGATAGATTATTATGAAAAATATACAAAATCTAACTTGGATTTCACAAAATAATATATCTAAGCTAAAACAAAAAGATATGACTCCTCAAGAAATTATTGCTTTTTTGGAAAACGGCGCTGTATACAGAACATTTGAAGATGTGCTGTCAAAGGTATATTCAAAAGACGATTTAAAGAAAGTTTTAACTGACCAGCTTCAACATATCAACCATATCAGCCGAGATAATGCTGCTCGTACTGTCAGAAATTGGTTGAATGGAAAAGATATACCGCGCAGAGAAATGCTTTTCAAAATCTGTTTTGCACTGCATCTAGATGCTCTATCTTCCAATCAACTAATCGCAAGTACTTCAGAGACAGGAATTCACTATAGAAATCCTAAAGAGCTGATTTATGCATATTGTCTATCCAAAGGAAAGACCTACGAGGAGGCTGTCATATTAAACAAAAAACTGCGGCCAATCTATGGAACTGTTTCTAAACCTGACAAAACTTTAGATATAGACAGAGCAAATGTCTATACCAGACAAATCCAAAGAGATTTTGAATCCCAGGTTGACAGTGATGAAAAACTCGAACAATTTTTTCACTCTAATGCAAGAGTATTTGGCTTACTCCATGAAACTGCATATCATCAATTTATTAAAATGCTAGATTTCCTTTTAAATCCAGATAAAGAGTATCAAAATGATACTTATAATTATATGATAAAACATAAAGACGAATTTGATGAAACTGTATTAAAGAGGTTAGAAGAACATCAAAAAGGTCTTGAGGGTTGTTCTCTTGAGTCAGTTATGGAAGATTTCCTTCAAATGCATGTTCCAAAAAATCAGAAAAGAGGAAAGGCTAATACTAGAAACTTATCGTATCTGCAGCATGTCATTAAAAAGAATTGGCCCAGCGAAGATATTCTAGAGAAAATGAAAAATCGAGAAATTGATGTAAGTCGAAAAGTGCTGCTTCTTTTATTTCTATTGACAGAAGAATTTGAGGTATCTGACCCTATTGAAACAGAAGAAAATTTCTCTTATCTGGACGAGCTTGACGATGAAGACGAAACGATACGCATGGAGGTCAGACTCCATCAAATCAATCTTTTTTTGGATAGTTATGGAATGAACCTTCTTGACCCAGGAAGTCCCTTTGACTGCCTTATTTTATATGCTTTAAAGGCCAGCTATACTAATGGAGAAGACTCTTCAATGAGCAGCCGTTTAGCCCAAGCTTTAAGTGTATTATTTGATGAAGAGTAAGGTGTCCCTGTCACTTTAAATATGAGAATTTTCTGCTGGAAACAAACAGCGAATTTGCAAGTAAAGTAATGATATCGTTATATTATAGGAAATAAAGACGGCTTCCTATAATTAAATTTTACTTGTTGGGATTAAAATATAAATGGCAAAAGGTAATAGGAACAATGGAAGATTTGCGCAGCTTTAGAAATAAAGGAGATTTACTCATCTTGGGACATACCAAATATCGGATTCTAGATATTGCTGGTTTTGGCGGAAGCTCTGTGGTATATCAGGCTGTTTATGCAGACCAATTAAATGCTGAGAACTGGCATCAGGTTTTAATCAAAGAGCTTTACCCTTTTCATCCTAAAGGATATATTTACAGAGATACAAATGGATTTATTCAATGTCTTCCAGAGGCAAAAGAGCAGATGGATTGCAATAAACTTCGTTTTAAACAGGGAAATCAAGTCAATCTAGAGTTGTTAGAAAAGATTCCTTCTCAGACATCAGGCAATCTAAATTCCTATGAAGCTTATGGAACTTACTATTCCATACTAACTGTTCATGGCGGTCAGCCACTGGAAGAATTGATGGAAAACAAAAAAGTTCAAACTTTGCAGACAAGCGTTGAACTGACCATAAAAATCCTAGATGCATTAGAACTTTTCCACGAAAACAGACTGCTTCATCTAGATATCAGCCCTGATAATATTATCCTGCTTCCAGAGCAAGCTATGCTCATTGATTATAACAGTACCTGGAATATGGATTCCAATCTATATACAGATTTTACTTTCAGCGTAAAGGAGGGCTATTCTGCTCCAGAGATATACTTTCAAGATTTTAGTCAAATCGGCTATGCAACAGATTTATATTCTGTCTGTGCAATTTTTTGTCAGATGCTGACAGGAACTAAATTGTCAAAAGAGGCAGTTACAGTAACTACCTTAAAAAAGCTTTTCTCTGATAATTGTGAAATCTTTCAAAGAGAGCCTCAGTCTGCAGTACATAAAACCATGGAAATTTTATATAAAGGACTTCATGTCTTGGGAAGAAAACGCTATCAAACTATAAATAGTTTTCGAGATGATTTAGATGAAGTTCTGAATCGAATTTTCCAAAAGGGCGTATCCCACAGCGCAATCTGGGAGAGCAGCCGAAGTCTTTGTAAAAAATCTCTCTCGTCTGAGCGATATCTTCCCCAGGAAATCAGCCTCGTTAATGGAGAAACTGCTGGTTTAGAAGATATCTACATTCAATTAAAAGATGGAAAAAATCTGTTGCTTACAGGCCCTGGCGGTATGGGAAAAACCCGCCTGCTCCAGGAACTTTGGAAAAATGCAGTCAAAGAATATCATCCAAAACGCCCTGTGGTTTATTATATTCCTTTAAAAGACTACCAGCAGATGCCAGAGGAGAAAGAATATATCCACAAATACGTTATCCGTCATTTATCTTTTTCTGACAAACAAAAAGGGATTGCGGATGCCCTTCGTGAGCTGGAACATATATTTTGCACATGTATTAAAAATAATGTAAGTATCGTTCTGCTGTTGGATGGACTCAATGAAGCTGGAAGCCGCTGTGGAAATCTTTTAAAAGAAATCGAATATCTGGCGAGTCTGGAAGGAATATCTATTCTGGTGACAGAGCGTTTTAATGAAGTCCATGAATATGGTCTTAGCTCCTTTCATGCAGCACAGCTTCTTCCTCTTAAGCAATCTGTGGTTGAAGATAGGCTTGTGGAGTTTGGACTTTCTATGCCTTCTAACCAAGATATCAGAGAGTTGCTGTGTAATCCTATGATGCTTCATCTGTATCTTGAGATGGCTGATATCAGCAAGGAAGTTTCCCCTAAACAACCAGCACTCCAAGAAATCCACAGCACTCAAAATCTTGTTGCCTCCTATTTTGACCATCTTCTCCTACATCAGATACGGCTAGATTCTGGAGATAAAGCAGCCCAGCTCTGCCATAGATATATCCTAGAACATCTTCTTCCAGAAATTGCAGGTGAGATGAAGCGAAAAAATCATTCTCTTCTTACCTTTGATGAATTATATCTTGTAG
This sequence comes from Hungatella sp. UBA3402, assembly GCA_002358555.1. Classification (GTDB taxonomy): domain Bacteria; phylum Bacillota; class Clostridia; order Lachnospirales; family Lachnospiraceae; genus UBA3402. The sequence goes on from DEPC01000239.1 coordinate 3,351, forward strand.
TAAAACACAATTTCAGCAATCTGCATCTTCCAGAATTCGGAAAAAGTTTTACGCTGTATCTTGGCAAGGCAAGGTTTATGTTAGTTGGAATTGCTGATGAATCCCAATGGTTTGATTTTGCTGTTACAGAAACTTTGATTGGAAACTTGGGCTTAATCGTAAAAGGAGAAAACGGATATTTCGGACTATTGCATGATAATTTTCAGGATTATCTTTTAGAGGTATGGGAAAGAAACCGAAGTATCTACAGGAAACAAAAACTGCGCCTCTGGAAACCGAAACTTCTGACAATTTTCCTGATTGTCTTTATGGGAATAGCTGGTATTTTTACATTATATCAACAAAACAAATCAATAGAAATTTTAGATTTCAATCAGAGGTCAAAGCCTCATCAAGAGCCTCGATACACAGAGGAGGAACAGCAAGTAATTGACAGGGTAGCTATATGCCTTGAAACCAACTTAGCTGCACTCAGTGCACAAATTATGGCTCAGAGAGATATTTTAGAACAGGCCAGTAAGTCTGGAATTTTGGAACCTATTCCCAAAGACCTAGAGGATTTGCGTCAATTTATAGTATATAAGAGAACTATGACAAATACGTTTCCTATCTTGTCTTTAAATCCTAAGTTAATAAAACAGCTCATTGAAATCAATCCAGAAATCCCCATTTCCTATCTCCAAGATTTATGCAGTAAACCTTCACAAATGAATCTTATCATGGAGAATGCTCTCTTACAGCTTGATGAAATGTTATGTAATTATGACAGTATCTATCAGGACAGGGAAATTAGGAAAGAAATTGTTGAAGCATATCAGCTCTATCTAGATGCGTATACAGAATATGTTTTCTATGAATTTGATTATGTATTAATGTATATGGCACCAGATGAAATGATAACTATTTTAAATGAAAATCGTTATTCCCCTATATTCCAGGATTATTTTAAAATAACAGGCATCTCAAAGCAGGATACAGACATAGTAAAAACTGCTATGGATTATAGTGCAGATAAGTTAAAAAATGCTCAGCAAAAGATGACTCTCCATCATTTTAAAATTGACTGGCAATAGTTAATAGAAAGGATATCTATGAAAAAAGTATTTATTTTATTCCTATTATGTTTGGAAATAGCTCCATGTTTGACAGGTTGTCATCCTGCTGCTCAGGAAATTATCAAAGAACAACAAACCTCAGATTTGGGCTATCAGTTAATTGTTGATGAGCATGCTAAAATTTTTCTTTCTATAGATGAAGATGCCTACGAAGTAGAACTTGCCTTATCCTATGTAGATAAGTATTTATCTGGAGAAGCCGGTTTGGACGATACCCTAAACAAGGTTCAAACTTCGCTTGAGGCACTTGAAACCAAGCTGAATACTTTAGAAAATTATACAATATCACCCCAACTGTACGAGATATTACTGCAGTATGATATGGAGCCTGAAGGATTTGAACTTTTTGGAAACAGCCGCCATAACAGCCTTCAGGGATATATAAATACTTTAAACTGTATATACCGATTGCTTGATGGCTCTGATGAATTTGATTCTAGATATCAAGACCTTTTATTTATGCACAATATAGAACAAACTATTCTGGACAATGAGAGAGGCTATTATTTTTATGGTTATGTTAATGACTGGTTTAGAGATTGGGAAGAAGAACCTATGGCTTATGTCCAAAAATACATATTAGATGAACTAAAGTTCTGTTCTTCTGATAAATTTGTCTGGGAAACGAACCACGAAGTAATTCTTCAAAAAGTTTCTATCTATCTTGGGACTATAGAAGATTGTAATACTGAAATGATAGAATATATAGCAAAAATCAGTGAAGATTTACAACAAATAAAAAAAGATATGGCTGATTTAGAAAAGCTAGAAGCTCAGTATCAATCCTTGGACAATAAAGAAGAAAAACTGGAACAGCTAAAACTTATCAATTCACAAATGGAAAAGATGGCTGATAATATGCCAAATTCAGAAAAAGCAGAATTTCAAAGAAAATTGAAATGGATGGAACGAGAAGTAGACAGACAGTCTGGGCAGGAAGACATATATTATCAGCTTGTTATAGAAGAATATGCAAATGTTATTTTTCCTATTGACGAAGATGCATATCTCTATCATTGTGCACTTTCTGATATCGGAGAATATCTATCTGGACAAATCTCCAAGGAAACTGCTCTGGAATCGGTTCAGTATGCTCTAGAACATCTGGAAGAAAGACAAGATTCTTGGGAAACCTATACTGTCTCTTTAGAAATGTCTGACCTTATGAGAGAATATGGAATTTTATCCGAAATCTTTGAAGTTCGTATCAATAACTGGCCAAATAAACTTCAGAATTATATTATGGATTTAAACAGAATATATCCATATTTGCAACAGGCAGAAGAATATAACCGTTCTCATCTCAATATTGCATTGTTGCATGAACTTGCTGTCCAAGCATGGGAACTTGCCCATATGCATTATTTTTACAATTATGTCAATTACTGGTTTGCAGATTGGGAGGATAAGAAAATTTCTTATCTCCAGGAACATGTGCTGAATAAACTCAAATGTTTTATGCCAGATAAATATGTCTGGGAGACTGACCGAGAGGTTATTTTTAAAAAATTTGATGATTATACCAAAGATATGGAGGCATTAACCGAATCAATCCCACAAATTCAGGCCAGGATAGAAGAAGAATATCAAATAAAGAATGAAGAAAAGTAAAAAATAATAGTAACCTACCATATAAAGTACCAGAAAAACGGAAATATCTTGCGGAATATAAAAATGGCTGTTGTAAAATAAGGACATAACCATTATAAATCATTCATAAAGAGGAGGAAGTTATTATGATGACAAGAAGTGAAGCCCACAAAATAATCCATGGTTTTACAGCAGCACATGCAGGAACCGCTTTTTTATTAGCTCAGGTTCCCTTTGGTGATACTGCAGCTTTGACAGCAGAAACTATTGCCATGGTTGCACTTATCTCAAAAAAATGCGGGGCAGGCTGGTCACAGGCAAGTATTGAGGCATTCGCCGCTCAGTATCTCGCTAGATATGTAGGAGTTGAGGCAGCGAAGCATGTATATAAGTACATACCATTTATTGGAAATATTGCCAATGCCGCAACTACCATAGCCATCACGGAAGCTATCGGCTGGGCAACTTATGAGGCATGTCTGCAGCAATGTGCTTAAAGGAATTTTTCGCTTAAATTTTCGTAACTCAGAGGTAGCTGCACCGAAAAGCGCAGCTACCTTTGAGTTGATTTTTTCAGATATACTCTACTATAAAACATCTGCTCCCTATCTGTCAGTCATTAATCAAACAGAGAATTCAGCATTTTCTCAATATCAAGGTCAACTGCCTCTCCAGAAGCAGTTTTCCAGCCTGTCCCATCATTAAAATATTTTTCACCTGTATCATAGGGAAATTCTGACTCCTGGTCCTGATAAGACCTGGAAAAGTCATCCTTGATTCCTGTATAGCGGTATTTGTCTGCTAATTGTGCAGTGGTGCCTCCAAAACGGATATACATAATAGCTCCTCCACAGCCATTCGCAATTACATCTTCTACTTGGGGGTCAAAGATATAAGTGACACCATTATAATCCAACTGACACCAGGTATGTCCTGTAAAATCGCCATTTGATTTATGGGTGGAGCCAGTTGCAGTATATACAGGAACTCCTATCTTTCTTGCCATAACTGCAAATGCTGCGGAATAATCATCACAGACTCCTCGTCCTTCTGTCAATGTACTATATGCACTGCGATAACTGGTCCACCAATCGGAATTGGCTCCATAGACGGTATTTTGAATCAGATAATCATAACATGCCTTCAGTTTATCATGAGTATCCATATCGGCTGTAATAATCTGAGAAAAAACTCGATTCAGCTCTGCATCTAACTGTGCATATCCTGTGTTTTCCTGGGGATACAAGGGGATGGAGTCTAAAACTCCTCGAAGACCGCTGTAGTATAAGTCCCCTTTGTTGCTGGAAACTCCTGTGACAGCTTGAATCAATGCACCATCCGCACCTACTTTCTTGCCATCTGGTGTTGTCGTGTTTGACAGCATATATCCACTCTCATTAAAATAATAGCTTTTTCCGTCTATGTCTGTAAACCAGCCATTCGCCGGCCAAGTACCGTCATCATTTTGATACCACCAGCCAGATGCATCCTGACGCCAGGTACCTCCATAGACAGTCATACAACTTCCTATGGATAGTATTGTGGCAACTGTTGTGAGAATATGTTTAACGAATGCTTTTCTCATTATTTTCCAAATTCCTTTCCCGTGCATAGACAAATGTAACAAATTTGTCTAATTCTTTCACTCTTCCTTAAAATGTATCTTATATTTTTAATTTACTCCTCTAATTCCATATTCCATCTCCATTGACATAATAGCCATCTGGAGTTTGCTCGTTTTTGTACATAGCACCAAAAGGTTTTTCTTTGTTATTGGCATTATAGTTCCAGTTTCCTGTGGTTTCATCAAACCTCCAACCTTGCGAGGTAGTATCTGTATTAAAATAGTACCATTGATTGTTAATCTGCTTCCAGCCTCTTGCCAGTTTGCCGGTTTCCGGTTCCAGATAATAGGTATGTCCATCGTCCGAATCCGTATGCCAGCTCACTTTCATTCCGCTTTCCGCTGATGTACAGTACCAGCTTCCCAACTGATAATCATACACCCAGCCGTCCTTAACAGAGCCGTCTGCACCAAATGCATACCAGGCACCGTTAATTAACTCCCAGAGAATCTGTTCTATCATGGTTCCATCTTCTAACTGCTGGATAGAACCCCTTGCTAATGTCCGGTCTGCATAGTTTAATTTCCAGCCAGTTTCATCTTGTATCCACCCAGAATATCCGGTTCCCTCTCTGGTAATGATTCCTGTAACAATATGGACATAACCTTTCTTGGAGTCATAGATGATATCAGAAACTGCAGCTGTCTGGGAGCTGGAACTTCCTCTGCGACTGCCTCGTCCGCGAAGACTGACCTTGTTATTGCTGGTATTGCTGTTTCCATTTCCTGAAATCACATAGTTTTGGGCTGCCCATCTTAAGGTATTGGTACGTTTTGTACGGAATTCCATTGCCAAGGTATGGGTTCCTGGGGTGTTGAATCGTTTTAATGTCTGGCTTTTAATGGTGATTCGGGTGCTTCCTGGTTCCGCGGTGTAGTCTACTTCCCGTTCCAGTTTTACACCGTCTAAAAACAGATTGACAAATTCTTCGTAATCACCCTTGGAAACCATGGTTTGGTCTGTCAAGGTATCCATTGTAAGATTGGGAACCCGTTGAGTCAGCTCATAGCCAGGGTCAGTCATGGCTTCAATATTGGCATTGGTGTTCTCAATGACTTGCATAATAAAGGTCTGATCACTTGAGGAAAGAGTATTATTGCTGTCATTATTGTCCATTTCCACAGTAAAGGTAAATGTACCAGTTTGTTCGGGGACACCATAAAGTTCTCCGTCAGATTTTAGGTTCATGCCTTCTGGCAGGCTGCTGCTTGTTATCCGATAACTTGATGAACTCCGACTAAGCTGATTAGTGCTCTGAATCCTATAACTGTAAGGGACATATTTCATTGCTTTTGGAATTTCTGTGGCGGTAATATCTGTGTTTGATGTTACTTCAACGGTACAGTGGTTGGATTCTACATTTCCTCCGTCTTGAGATAGACAATAAATTTCGGTGGTTCCTTCTGAAACTCCTGTGATGGTTCCCTGGTTATCTACGGATGCAATATCCGAGTCAGTACTATGCCAGGATACGGACTGTCTGGAAGCATTGGAGGGGGGTACAGGATTTGGATAGAGTTCTTTTTTCTCCGGTTTTTAGAGAAATGTTGGAGGGGGATATGATAATTGCTTCTACTAGTACTTGGTCTTTATCTGGGGTTTCTGGATCGGTTGGAGTTTCTTCTGACTCTTTTTCTACCTTTACTGTACATTTACTAGATTTTTCACTATATTTATCTGGAACAGTAACATAAATTTCTGCGCTTCCTTCTTTAATTGCAGTTACAACCCCTTGTTCATTCACAGATGCTATATCTGGGTTAGAACTATGCCATACCATAAATACTTCATCTACTTCATCTGAATATTCTGATAGCTCTACTGATGTTGTTAGCTTCCTGCTTTCTCCTGGTTTCATTGATAAATTAAAGGGCGATACTGATAAATATGTTACATATATTTTTTTATTGTTATTTTACATGGATTGGATCTTGCCTTGCCTCCATCTTGAGAAAAACAGTAAATATCTGCTTCTCCCACTGCACCAAGAATGGTTACTACTCCTTCTGTGCTTACAGATATTCTGTCAGGATTGGAACTGCGCCAAATCACAGACTTATTATCTGCATCTTCTGGATATATAGAAGCTGAAAGAGAAGCACTTTGTCCATATTGTAAGGACAGAGTGTTTGGTGATATTGAGATATCCTCTACCAATTTTTTTTCTGATTCTGTTGGTTCCACATACCCATCCCATGCATTTCTATAAAATTGGCAGTCAGTAAACGTAACTTTCGTTTCATTAGTTTCCTTATTACGCATTGGATTTTTATTATCACTGAAAATACAATTTAAAAATTCGATATTATCTCCATAGATTGCATATCCTTGATATGTAAAAGAAGGTTTATATCCATTTCCAGAAAAAGTACAATTTTGAAAAGTTGCCTTGCAACTAAGGTTCATAATATAATCTGAACAGTCACGAATGGTTGTATTAACTGCCATAATAGTACTATTTGAACCTGAAATACCCTCTTTTCCACATCCAAAAATATCACAATCAATCAATGTAACCAAGTCACTCTGTGAACAATGTATAACACCAGCTGTACAGTCAGGTTTTTCTCCTAATTCATTCACTGGAATATCGTGACCAATAATAAGATTATTTAATGTAATATCCCTTCCATGGGATATATCTATTACTATATCACTCTCACTCCAGCTTACAATTCTAGTTCCTTCTGTTCCTTGGATTGTTATATTTTGCCCTGAAATGTAAAGACCTGTTTCGAGAGCATAATCTTTTGCCCCCAGGATTACTTTAATATTCTTAACATCTGATCCCTCTACAGCTGCCTTTAATTCCGAAGTTGTATTGACATAAACGACCGTTTGTTCCTGTTCATCTGCTTGTACAGTTCCTGACAATCCCAGGCACATTACTAATATCAAAAACATTATTACAATTTGTCTCTTCATTGCGAAATTCCTTTCACTCTTATTATCCTACTTTCACTTTTTATTATATAACTCAAATTTCCCACATTAAAAATAAGTTTTGTATCTTGCTATGAAAATAAAACTCATAGCCAATAACTCAACCTTGACAATAAATGTGTTTACAATTGCTTATCATAGATATATCCTGAAGCAGGCAACTCTACTTTAATCAAAACAATTTTTTCTTTTATATACAGAAGTCTTGATATTCAAAAAGCATAGCTGCCTGTCCATTTTAGTTGGTATGGGTCTCATCATAAAAATAATAGGAATTATATATTATAATTGGTATACGATCTATCTTTCTCTTTTCAAAATAGGTATCGATTCAACATATCCCCACATGATAGTAATTAGTATCAAAAAGCAATCCTCCTAGTCTAATTGGTAGAATCCTTAATAACCCTTAGCCTACATAAATCTGTATTAGGAACACAAATCTTTTATTATAAATTTAGGTTTCTACTTTTAACAGATGTTTATAGACTTTTAGAGTTACTGACTCAAAACAGTAAACTAGAAGGATTTCCTTTTGTAGTATAATTCTTGCCTAAAATCCTAAACTTCTTATTTTATAAATCTAAACAAGTAGATTTATTTTACTTTGTCTTTCCGTCCCATACCCCGTCATTATTTACATAATACCCATCAGGAGTATTCTCATTTTTATACATAGCCCCATACGGTTTTACCCTTACCATAGTATTATAATTCCATTTTCCAGTAGCTTCATCTAATTCCCAGGTACGCAATGAGGCATTTGTATTGAAATAGTACCAATGACTATCAATCTGTTTCCATCCGTTTGCCAATTTTCCCGTTTTTGGCTCCAAATAATAAGTATATCTATCCTGCGGATCTGTATACCATCCATCTTTCATGCCATTTTCTATAGATGTACAGTACCAACTATTCAACTGATAATCATATACCCAACCATCCTTTAAGAATCCATCAGCTCCAAATGCATACCAAGAGCCATTAATTTTTTCCCAGAAAATTTGCTCTACCATAGTTCCATTTTCTAATTGC
>DEPC01000229.1 GCA_002358555.1 Hungatella sp. UBA3402
AAAATAAACGGATATGATATGATGAAGATCATCCATGGGAAGAACGATATGATATTTTGGGCAGAACAGGAAAGATTCTTTTCATTGTCTGTACTTTTAAAGCTGGAAACATTGTTCACATTATTTCTGCCCGTCGCGCAACAGAGCCTGAGAAACCAAGGTATGAACATGGCGAAGATTACGATGAATAGCCTGCCGGCACAATTAACACCGGAAGAACTGGCTGAACTCGAAGCAGCAGAAAAATTGCCCATAATCTTTGATGATGACTGTCCACAGATGACAGATGATATGCTAAAGCAATTCCATAAAATGCATAAAATAACCATAAAAGTTTCAACAGGCAGCATGAAAAAGATCAAATCCTCTGGACCTGATTATGCAAAAATTCTCAGTCACTTGTCGGTTCTGGCACTTAATGATGCCGAGATGATCAAAAATGCATATGATCTTTTCGGATAAAGGAGCTGTTAAAACAGCTCCTTTTCATGTATCATCTGCCCGAAAATAGCAATTAAAACATTCTTTACTATGCTGTTGCCTGCTTGTTTATACAGTTGCGTGTTGCTGTTGACTTCCTCTGCCTTGTGAAAATCTTCATCTGAAAATCCCATAAGCCGCCAACATTCAAGAGGGGTTAATTTCCGTATGCGGTACTGACAATTTATTAATGGTGTTTGACCTCCGCCCATCCCCATTGCTGCAGTTAATGATGGGGATATTCCGTCAAATCTTGCTGTTTGATGTTCTTGTAATCCACCTATGCAAAAATCAGCTTTTTCCAATACCATATTATCTTTTTGCACGCTTGTCAGTGTATTACAGACACCTTGGCTGTTCGGCTCTAATCTCTGCTCTGTCGGGCTTCCTGCCGTTCTGTCTGACGGGTTATCAGGATTTCTACCACGCATGGCAACTATTATCTTTGGCTCCTTCTGGCCTCCCTGGCAAGTATTAATTGCCGAAGATAAGCCACTGCTGTCGTAAACTCTGCCACATTGCGGATTTTTAAAGTTTTCTCTGTCTGTGTCCATATTTCCTATCTGTTTTACTTCCATTTCTACCACCACCAAACCATGTTGTTCAATCAATAAATTATCTTTTTGGACAGTTGTTATCGTGTTTGATATACCATCTGTCCTCGGTTCAAGTTCAGTCATATTATGTCTGCTTTCCTTGATTTCTCCACTTTCGTATGCTTTTCGTATAGCCTTGCCATATTCTGTCCTCTTCGGTGTTAAAATTGCCCTTTCCATTCCACCATTCCATTTCCCACTGGCTGTTGATTTGATATAAGCGTCTGTATCAGTTTCTGTGCCTTTTCATTGTTGATATAGTATTTTTCGTCAACTTTATCTTCCAAATAGTCCTTTAATTCCCGCTCAAGTAGTATCGGTTTTGGAAATTTGTAATTCCATTCGCCAAGTAAACTTACCATAAAGCATCTGGCACGGTTTTGGGCAACACCGTAATCTTTTGCGTTCAAATCCTGCCAGTAGTTGCTGTAACCTTTGCTTTCAAGAAAGCCAATCCACTTCTGAAAATCGGGCATATTTGCTTTTGAATGTACTTGTGGTACATTTTCCATTAATAAAACTTGTGGAAGTCCAGAACATTCATTCAGAAGTCTTTCAACCTCCCATAACAATCCTGACCTTGTACCACTGCCCTTTGTCATGCCTTTTCGTTTTCCTGCGGCTGATAAGTCCTGACAAGGAAATGAGTATGTCATTACATAACAAAACTTGTCTGTATCGCAAATCCCTAAATCTGCACCGCCTACATTACAAATATCTGTTGTTTCAAAATATGTACCATGAATGGCGTTGTAACTCGCAACCGCAAATCTATCAAATTCAACCACCCTGTAATGCTCAAAATTCGCTCCCAAATCCCGTAACACCATTGCCTGGCTTCCGATACCTGCAAATAATTCAATCAATCGTATGGGCTTATCTATCTGAAATACCGGTCTTGTCAAGTCAAACATATCTAACCGCTCATGCATTTACCTTCCCCACTTTCTGCAATCCTTTAAATAATATTTCCCTCAATCTAAAATCCTCCAGAGCCATTTTATTAACTGTTTTCTATTTTCAAATCAATATGTGAAACAATCTTTTTGAAATCTTCCAGTTTTAATCCAGACACAACACATCCATCTGCCAGGTAATACCCCCTGAAAGTGTCATAATCAATGCACGTTACAACAACTTTTTGGTGATAACCATTATCTGTAACTACATCACCAACTTTTATTACTTCTGTAGCTTTATAGATGGCAGGTTTAATCATATTCCTGTATGCCTGGGCAGAAAAAACTTTTATAATTTGTTCCGCCCCAGCTTTTCTTTTGATAACCAGCCCATCATCACAATTATGTAAAATCCATCTTGCAATAACGCAACCTGCTTCATTAATAATTCTATGTTTAATTTTTGTTAGTATTAGATGTAACATAAAAACCTCCTGTAGAATCAAACCTGCGCCATTTCTGCCAACTTAGTTTCTGCTTCTTGGCGTGTGAGGAAAACAGTTTTTCCGAAGTCATAAAAACTCCTGTATGCTTTTACATATCTGCCCTCCAGATAAGCATTCCAAGCTTTTGCTCCTCTTGCATCCCCAAATGGACTAATGTTGCATACTTTCATTTCAAAAACATGATATTTTCCATCATTACACAAAACAACATCATAGACAATATCCCCTGATTTACAGGGCAATTCCAGCAGCCGCCCTTGTTCCTCTAAATCCTCATATTCTGCCAGCTTATTTAGTGCGGTTGTGACTTTATCAAATTCATCAAATTTAAGATTGCACTGCAAATCTATGCCATCCACACCAATAATGTCAGCATTTCCAAATTCGTCACGTTCTGTCAGTCTTCCCATTCTTCCTATCCTCCATTGAATCCCTGGTTAATAAAGATACAATTTTAAAAACCTCCCATGGAATCAAATATCTATATCTGTATATACTGGCTCTTGCGGTTCTGCGGTGTAGTCCTTGTTTTTGTAACTTTTTGCGTAGATTTTCGCAAGTCCCAGTGAA
>DEPC01000259.1 GCA_002358555.1 Hungatella sp. UBA3402
CGGTTCATATCCCATTTTACATAATCTATCGCTCCTTCATCTAGAATTTTTGTGATGCTGTCAAAAAGATAATCTCTTACTTCTTTCCTGCATAAATCCAGCGCCATCTGCCCTCTCTCCACATTGGGCTGTCTTCCTGGAATTTTCATGCACCATTCTGGATGGTTTCGATATAGATTACTGTCTTCATTGACCATCTCTGGCTCAATCCATATACCAAACTGCATTCCCATATCATGAATCTTTTTGGCAAACCCTCCTATGCCAGAAGGCAGTTTTTTCTTATTGACTATCCAATCTCCCAGGCCGCTGGTATCTCCATTACGAGTTCCAAACCAGCCATCATCCATCACAAAAAGTTCTATTCCCAAATCTTTTCCACAGGCTGCCAAAGATACCAAATCTTCCTCACAGAAATTAAAATCAAAAGCCTCCCAATGATTTAAAAGAATTGGCCTTTGAACCTTTTTATACTTATTTCGTATGAGATGATTTTCGTAAGCTTTATGGTATTGATAGGACAAAGTTCCATATCCCTTATTACTGAAAGAAAATACTACCTCTGGAGCAGTAAATAGTTCTCCTGCTGTCAGTTTATATCGAAATCCATCTGGATGAATTCCCATAGAAAGTCTTGTCTGGTCAAGCTGGTCAACCTCTGCTTCTACAATAAAATTTCCACTGTACACAAAAGCAGCCCCATAACATTCTCCATATTCCTCATTGGCATTCTTTTCACAAAGAATTACAAAAGGATTTTCGTGGTGGCTGGAAGTACCTCTTACACTGTCCACTACAAGCTTTCCATGTCTCATGCTGCTTCTTTCTACGATATGTTCCATAGTATGTCTACCATGAAACGATATCATCTCTAAATCTCCCCTTTGGATATCTAGACAAGCTGAAAGAACCTTGTTAAGATAAATAGTACTATCTCCTTGATTTTGTATCTGACATGCTCTGGTAATCATATCAAATGGTTCAAAAACTCCATAATAAAGAACAACCTTCACATCTGAGGCTGTATCCTTTAGTAGAATTTCTAATGTTTGTGCCTCATCTTCCTTTCCCCACAAGGCAGGGAGTCCAGGTAAGTTGTATTTTCCCTTATAAATTCTATAGGAATCATATATCAATTCTACTGCCTGACTACCATTTTCATGTTCCAACTGAAGACAGCTCAAACGATAATCTCCAATCCCAAAAACAGAATATTCCTGGGGATAAGTGTCCAGAGAATATTCTCGGTTCTCTAACGCCCGATAGGGGCATCCGGAGAACCCCCGATTAATGCCCCTTACCAGATAAGACATGTTTGTGTCTTTTATTTTAGTTCCATAGTACAGATGTAGAAGATGTCCATAAGGACTAACTTGCATCTGCCAAGTTGTGTGTTCAGTCTGCAAGGTAAAGATTTTTGCTTTTTCCTCAAATAAAATTGCCATATTATTTATCGTTTCTCCTCCTCAAGTTCCTTATTCATAAAAGCAGCAATATCCTTACATACCTCTTCCATTGTCATCTCTGCAGTATATGCTCTTACCATAGTTGTCTGGGAATAATCCTCCCACACTTTGGTATTTCTAGAATACGGGCGAATCTCCATACTATCTGTCATATCTAAGTATGCCTGCAGATGAAATTCTGGTGCACAGTTGACCCAAGCATCTGAGGTTCCCATATAAGCAGACATAGTAACTCCAAGTTCTGCCTGCTTTTTCTGTGCGTTTTCACTTCCAAGATATTCTAGAAGTTTCCATGATTCCTCTATATGAGAATTTCCTGCTGCAGCCGCCCATCCAAGGCCATTGTAAATAGTTTTTCTGGTTCCATCTTGAGACTTGGGAAGTACTGCTACATCACAGTTGGCATCAATATATTCATTTTCTTTAAAAGCTGCTATCATCCAGGAACCTTGCATAATCATACCTGCCTTTCCAGAACCAAAGAGCACATCTGCTGAAGATTCCCCCATAACCTCCTGAGTAGGCATAGCTACAGAGACTAGATTGTCATACCACCAATTCATTGCTGCTATAGTTTCTGGAGAATCCCATCCGGATTTTGTCTTGTCATCATTGATTACATTGCCTCCCATTGCATAAATTAGGTTATAATAACCGTCTTGGTTGTTCGCTGCTGGAGAGGTAAATCCATATTGTCCTTTATCCTTTTGAGTTAGTTTCTGTGCTGCCTGTGCCATATCGTCCCAAGTCCATGTATCATCTGGGTAGGAAATTCCTGCTTCGTCAAATAAAGTTTTATTGTACCATAGACCAATCGTATCATAATCCTTTGGAATTGCATAGGTCTTTCCATCTAGTTGATACAAGCCAGTAATATCCTCATAATAATTTGCTAAATCAATAGTTTGGCTCTGTGCAATTCTGTCTGTTAAATCCAACAAAATATCATTACTCATAAATTTCTGGCTATAGTTAGAATGCATCCAAAATACATCTGGCATTTCTCCACCTTGAGCTCCTGCTTCCAAAAGAGTCCAATACTGATCCCAGGGAACTACTTGAATCTCTACAACAATTCCACTTTCTTTTGTAAAATCATCCATGATTGCTTTCAGTCCAGGAAGTTGGGCATTATCCCAAATCGCCACAGTAACTGCCCCACCGGAATTGCTGCTACCTCCTTGAGAATTACCTCCACCACATGCTGTCAGAGAAAAACCTATCATCCCTGCCAAAACTAATGCCATTGTCTGTCTTCTTTTCATGTTATCTCCTCCTTTTTCATTTCTCCAGCTCAATTCTCTAAAGATTCCTGAATAACAAACATAAGTTTTCCATCTGTTTTTCAAGGATTTCCTAATCGTTTTTAGAGCCACATTTTTTCATATACTTTAGATAAAATATTAATATCATCTTTTATAATTGATTTTTTGTCTGGTTATATATATGATAGTGTTATTTTATCATCTTGATATTCACAGGTAAATAATCTCCCTTGGTTTATTTCATACCAATTTGTTGCTTTTTCTTGTTTTATTGACATTACCACATATAATGGTATATAGTGATAGAAAAAAGGAGGCGTTTCCATGAACGGCTATAAAAACTATCTATTTTTAAATAATGAATATTTCGATATTACTATCTATCAATATGGATATGAACAATGCGAACCCTACCATACATTTGGGCCTGGCATGAGAAACCATTACCTTATTCATTGTATCCTTTCTGGCAGTGGCATTTATCTAACTAGTTTTAGGGGAAATGATGCACAATATCATCTTCATGCAGGGCAAGCTTTTCTTATTGAGCCTAATAAGCTAATTCACTACTATGCAGATGAAAAGACACCCTGGGAATATATGTGGATTGAATTTGATGGCATGAAGGCAAAAGAATATTTAAGACAGGCAGGATTAAGTCAATCTTCTCCTGTCTACCATTCCTCCTCTGAACAGGGACAACTAGAATGTTTTTCCTATTTAAAACATCTTATCAACCATCCAAATCTCCTGCCCTGTGAAGTAATTGGTTATACCTATCTATTTTTTGGTGCTTTAATTCGAAGCTCTAAAGATGCCAAACAAGCAGTAAAACAAAATATTCAGGACTTTTATATTCAATGTACTGTAGATTTTGTAGAGCATCACTATATGAATGATATCTCAGTGGAAGATATGGCTGCCAACCTAAACTTAAATCGTACTTATTTTAGCAAACTGTTCAAAAAATCTACTACAAAAAGCCCACAAGATTTTCTCATACAATATCGTATGAATAAAGCCTGTGAGCTACTTCGCACCACGCAGATATCGGTATCTGATATTGCTCAGTTAGTTGGATACCATAATCCTTTCCATTTTACTAGGGCATTTAAAAAAATCTATGAGCTTCCTCCCCAGGAATGGCGCAGAAGAAATCTCTTGATTTCACCTTTATAAAATAGTACAATATATCCCAAAGCAAAACTTACTCGCACCAAGGAGGTTTTACTATGGGAAAAGAAATAGACCCTGAGATAGAGCAGTATGTTCAGCAGGCATATACAGAATTGAATCCTTTAACGGGACTTTATTTTAATCGGACATTTATGAAAAAAGCAAAAGAGTTTTTAACAGAGATTCAGTCAGGTGCATATTGTATGGTAGCTGTTGACATGGCCCATTTTCGATTATTTAACAAATTTTATGGCAGAGATGCAGGCGATAAGGTTCTTATTTACATAGCAGGTGTATTAAAAAATATCCAGAAACACCATGGTGGGATTGCTGGATATTTTGGAGGAGATAATTTTTGTATCATTATGTTGTACCAGATGGAACTCATCAAAAAAATGAGGGAAGATTTCATTGAAGGTATGAATTTTTGGAGTGATTTGACAGGTTTTATTCCTAATATTGGTGTCTATCAGATTGATGATACCACTGCCTTGCCAGAAGTTATGTACGACAGAGCAACTATGGCTCTTTCCCAAGCAGCAGGAAGTTATACCAATAAAATCTATATCTATGACCCCCATATGGAAAACCGAATAGAAGAAGAATGGATGCTTTTGGGGGAAGTTAAAACTGCTCTTGCAAAAGAAGAGTTTACCTTTTTTGCACAACCTCAATATGACATTACTACAGGTAAGATTGTAGGTGCTGAATCCTTAGTTCGCTGGAATCATAGCACCAAGGGCCTAATCTCTCCAGGAGTATTTGTTCCTATCCTTGAAAAGAGTGGATTTATCTCTAATCTAGACAAATATGTATGGAAGAAAGTATGTCAATGGCTTAGAAGCTGGATAGATAAAGGCTATCGGCCAGTTCCCATCTCCATCAATGTCTCTCGCATTGATATTCTATCTTTAGATATTCCAAACTATTTGCTTGAATTACTACATACCTACAACCTGCCTCCCAAGCTTCTTAAAGTTGAAATTACGGAAAGTGCTTATGCAGAAGATGATAAAAAGGTTCATGACACAGTTAAACAGCTTCGACAAGCAGGGTTTCTGATTATGATGGATGATTTTGGCAGTGGCTATTCCTCCTTAAATATGCTCAAAAGTCTTGAAGTAGATGTCTTAAAAATTGATATGCAATTTCTGGATATGGCTGTTGAGGAAGAACATCGGGGAATCAGTATTTTAGAATCTATCATCAATATGGCAAGGCTATTAAAAATACCAGTTATTGTAGAAGGGGTGGAAACGCAACTTCATGAAAATTTTCTTATGAGCATGGGATGTCGCTACACTCAGGGATATTATTATTACAAACCGCTTCCCATCCATCAATTTGAGAGACTTCTTTCCGATGAAAGAAATTTAGATTTCAATAACCTTACATGTAAACAGGTAGAAGCTCTCCATGTCAAAGAACTTTTAGATGGCAATTTGTTTACAGATACATTGGTAAATAATATTCTTGGTCCTTCTGCTTTTTATGATGTATTTGAAAATCAAATTGAGATTACTCGTGTCAATGAGCAATACTATAAGATGGCAGGGTTTTCTGCTGACAATACAGGCAGCACAAAAAGGCTCTGGAATCATGTAAGAGACGATGATAGACCTGTCTTATTCTCCCTTTTTGAGAGAGCATATAACAACCGTCCTAACTGTGCAGAAGGAAATATCCACTACTTGCGAGTAGATGGAAAAGTTCTATGGATTTATATGAGAGTATTTTTTCTCAGTGAAAAGAATGGACATAAACAATTTTATAGTGCTCTTACAGATATTACATCCTGGCATGAAAAATATCAAAATAAACAGTTAACCAATCAGGAAGTAACAGAAATAACAGAAGAAGAACAGTTAAGGTTGAGACGATATTATGGAAATATTCCTTGTGGCTATGGATTATCTAGAATTATCTTGGATAGCTCTGGTAATCCTATCGATTACGAGATTATCTATGCCAATCGTGAGATGGAAACCATCTATGGCAATGATACTAATCGGCTAAAACCTCTCATTTTAAAAGCCTTTGGAGATGACCAGCATGAGTTGATGACAAAAGCATATCAGGCAGCATTTTTAGGGGAAACCCTAAACCATTACGCATATAGTTCTATATCTGGGCGTTATTTGCAGCTTACCCTCTATCAATATGAATATGGATATGTAGCTTGTCTGTTGCGTGATATAACTCATATGCAGATTCATGAAGATGCATTGAACAGTATGGTTCTTTCTTACCGCGAAGTCTATTTTCTTCATCTAAAAGATAATTATTGTCGTATGATTTATCCAGATGAAAACCATCTGATGGAACGAGGAAATTATGAAGCGGTAGTAAATCGTCATTTTGGCACAGGAAAGATTTTAAAGTATGATGAAGCCAATATTCGTAGATTTCTTTCTTTGGAGAATCTAAAGACTGCTCTGGCAACACAAAATTCTGTGGAATACAGATATCGCAGACGTTCTAAGGATATTGAGGACGAATGGTGTCTTACTAGTATTACTATCAGCGAAAGAGACAATGGAATTCCCAAAACAGCTGTTATTACCATACGCAGTATTGACAATATCATAAAAGAGGAGGAAGATAACAGACAGATGCGCATGGCAGAATCTCTTGCCAATATGTCTGATGGGTTCTTTATCTATCGCGCTATGGAGGACGAAAGAATTCTCTATGCAAATCCTGCAGTTGTAGAAATCTTTGGCTGTGACAATCTGGAGGAATTCATGGCCTTAGTAGGTGGCTCCTTCCGAGGTCTGGTTCATCCTGATGACTTAAATCGGGTAAAATGGGATATTCAACATCAGATAGATAATTCCGAAGAATATATGGATTATGTACAATATCGAATTATCCGAAAAGATGGACAGATTCGCTGGGTAGATGATTGTGGTCATCTGGAAAAATCGGAATGGGGAGAGGAAAACAGACTGTTTTATGTATTTATAAAAGATATAACAAATTGTATTACTTCTATTCAAAAAGATAAGCTTCTCAATTCCAACCAGTTTTATTTAGCCGGTTCTGCTACTTAAAGGATACAGCAGTAGTGCTGCAAACATAGATCTCCACTGTCCTGAGGTTTTGGAGCTAGTAACACTAAATCCACACAAATCTGTTAAAAGTAGTCACCCAATCCCAAAACTTGCTATGTTTAGATAAAGAGATTGGATTACTAACACAGATTTGTGTGAACTAAGAGTTACGAAGGCCTTTTCAAATGCAGGTCAGAGAATTTATCGTCCATACATAATGGCACCATAGGCATTAAGGCTGCCTCCTGTAACAGTCTTTCCATTCATGGATTCCATTGGTTTGGCTGTGTCTATAATAGCGCGCCTGACACCTATTAAATCTAAATCCATACGACAGGAATATACAAGAGCAGCAACCCCTGCAACCATAGGTGCTGCCATGGAGGTTCCTGACATAAAAGCATACCCTCCTGGGATTGCTCCTAAAATATAAGTGCCAGGAGCTGCGATGTCCACACTGAACGCACCATAATTGGAGCTTTCATCTAAAGCACCGTTAAACATTAAATTTCCTACAGAGATAATATTGTCCGCTGAATAGGAGGCCGGATACATAGGTAAATCGTCAATACTGTATCCTCTTCCCACAGCATCTCCATTTCCCGCTGATACAATAAACAACATGGGAGAATTACGAATAATGGCATCTAATTCTGCATCATAGGTCAAAGTACCCATACTCAAATTACAAATATCAGCTCCATTATCTTGGGCATACCGAATTGCCTGTTTTACATTGTTAGAAATCCCTCTTCCCTCCTGAGTACCCAAAACTTTTAATACCATGATTTTTACATAAGCACTATCTGCAATTCCTGATATTCCTTGGCTATCCCAAGCTCCAGCTATAGTTCCTGCCCCATGAGTTCCATGGTCATCTTCTGCTCCATTAAATACTTGATTGTTTCCAGAATAAAAGTTCCATCCATATATATCATCAATATATCCATTATTGTCATTGTCAATCCCATCTCCTGGTATCTCGTCTGCATTTATCCATATAGAATTCTGCAACTCTGGATGGCTGATATCCACACCAGTATCAATGATTGCAACGGTCACTGGTCTGCGCTCGGTACTCTGTTCATAAACTGCCCAAGCTGGCTCCATCCCTATATCGATACCTGCAACACTATCTATCACCTGTTTCTGAATCTCCCATGTATTATCTATGCTACCTTCTGGATAGTTTGGTTGGACAAAGCCTGTATTTTCTCCCCATTCTCTATAATTGCTTTGATATACAGAAGTAATCCTCTGAATACCACCTATATTTTTTAGTCCCCATTGGTATTGGTAATAAGAGGTGCCATAAGCTAAAGGAAGCGTCTGTGTTTCTCCCTGAGAGTTAGCAGTATAAATCTTCTGATTTTGGCTACTTCCTTCCCCTGCCAGCTTTCCTGTCAACCAACCACATGGAAGGATACACATTACACTAAGTAAAAATAGTCTAAGTTTTATATCTATCAATCTTTTCATGTGAAATTTCCTCCTTTACCTTATGTTTCTGCCATATCATTTCATAAAGAAACAGAGGGCAATGCTGCTCTTTTTCACATACTTCCCTCTGTTGTCATATACCATCCTTAAAGCCCATAGCTGACAACTTTTTAACAATCAAAATATCCTTTTGTCAGCTTATTATAAGATATCTGATTTGGGTATTATCTTTCCTATCCATACCATAACACTTCTGGGATGAATCATAAAGGTATTGCCCTGGATAGATTTCTGTTCTTGTCCCTGTTTTTCTTCCCAGGTATCCAGCTTCAGCTCCCAATACATGGATTCTGGCAGCTCAGGAAGCAATATTTTGAGTTCTTCCCAATAGGCATTGGAAGCAACATAGACCACATCAGGCTCTTTTCCATCTTCCTGTCCTGCAAACAGTACCCCTACATATCGGTCATGGTCTGCAAATTGTCCACGCCATGGCTTTACTCCATGGAAACTGATATCTTGGAAACCACAGGCACCATTGCTGATATTAACACGCAGAATTCTATGTTTCTTGCGGAATCGAATCATATACTGAAAAAATTGAAATATACTTTTGTTTTTCTTCAATAAATTCCAGTCCAGCCAAGAAGTGATATTATCTTGGCAGTAAGCATTGTTATTTCCAAATTGAGTGTTACAAAATTCGTCTCCTGCCAGGAACATGGGGATTCCTCGACTGCACATAAGCAAAGCAAAGGCATTGCGTACCATTCGACGCCTTAACCGATTTACCTCTGGGTCATCTGTTTCTCCCTCTACTCCACAATTCCAACTGTTATTGTCTCCTGCTCCATCGGTATTATTCCATCCATTTTTCTCGTTATGCTTTTCATTGTAAGCATATAAATCATATAAGGTAAAACCGTCATGGCAGGTAATAAAATTCACAGAAGCATTCTGTCTAGTACTGACTTCATAGATATCTCTGGAACCTGCAATTCGCAGAGCAGCCGCCTGTGCGGTACCTCCATCTCCCTTTAAATGGCGTCGCATATCATCTCGGTATCTTCCATTCCATTCTGCCCACCGATTCCAGGATGGGAATGTACCAACCTGGTAAAGTCCTACTGCATCCCATGCCTCTGCAATCAATTTTACATCTCCAAGAATTGGGTCAAAAGCCAAAGACTGTAACAGCGGTGGCTTGTTCATAGGAGTTCCATCTTCATTGCGCCCTAAAATGGAGGCAAGGTCAAAGCGAAAACCATTGATACGGTAAGTAGTTACCCAGTATCTCAGGCAATTTAAAATCATCTGATGTACAATAGGGTGATTACAATTTAGAGAGTTTCCACATCCACTGAAATTATAATAGCCACCGTCAGGAGTCAACAGATAGTAAATATTGTTGTCAAAACCTTTAAAGGAAAAGAATGGCCCCTGCTCATTCCCCTCTGCAGTATGGTTAAATACTACATCTAAATATACTTCTATTCCATGTTGGTTAAAAACCTGAATCAAGGTTTTTAACTCATTGCCTTCTCGGTTATATTCTGTGCTGGCAGTGTAACTGGTGTTAGGTGCGAAAAAGCTGACAGTATTATATCCCCAATAATTATAGAGTTCTTTTCCATCTACTTCACGGTAGTCCTGCATCTCATCAAATTCAAAGATAGGCATCAATTCTACTACATTTACTCCCAATTCCAAAAGATAGGGCAATTTTTCCATAAGTCCAGCAAATGTACCTGGATGTAAAACACCTGATGAGGAATCTTTGGTAAAACCTCTGACATGAAGTTCATAAATCACCAAATCTTCCATAGGAAGTAATGGTTGTTTGGCAGTTCCCCAATCAAAGTCATCTTTCACCACTCTGGCTTTATAATGTCTCTCTCCATTTGATGAATCTCCCCACTGGCTCTGACCTGTCACTGCCTTGGCATAAGGGTCTAACAGATATTTTGTCTTGTCAAAGATTAACCCCTTCTTAGGGTCGTAAGGCCCGTCTACCCGATAAGCATACTCAAATTCCTCAATATTCAGTTTAAAAACTATCATAGAATATACATTTCCGATACGGTAATGCTTAGGAATGGGTAATACTGCAAATGGTTCTGTCTCTGTCCGATGGAATAAAAGCAATTCTATCGAAGTAGCTCCATGAGAATAGACTGTAAAATTTACTCCTCCTGGAATAGCTGTAGCACCATTCACTTCATAAAATCCTGGCCTCACATCAAATCCCGCTATATGGTCCATAGGAACCAAATGAATCGTCCGTGGAAGGCTTATCTTTTCTATAATATTTCCGCTTTCTTCTTTCTCGGGCGTCAATCTCTTGGTTGTAACTGTTGTTTTCTTTTCCATTGTCTCCTCCTTCTGGCAGTCCCTGTAACATGGTGAGTGACAAGGTATACCTCTCTGGGTTTCCCCCCAATACATGCATGTTGGCAAGCAAATTTAATAAAAATGGGCCCAAACTGCCATATATGCTCTTAATATCTGTAAATCGGACTGCACATTTATTCTTTTCTGTTGAGAGCACTGTTTCCTATTATATATTGACGCTTTTCATTATATTCCAATTTTACATTTTATACAAGGAAAAAAAGGGGGTATTTTCTGACAATTTATGAAAGATGCTATAGTTCACTGTCAAGCCAGAGAACTATCATTAAAAGATTATAAAGTAGTTAAATAGAAAAAATTTTTCTTTGTCTTATAGGCTTTCTAAAAGGTATATGCTTGGTATCTAGGAGAGATATCCTATATATGGAATTCTGTCTATCTGCCTTATAAGCTCGTTCTCGTATCTTCAATGCCATAAATGCTGTAATCTCAATCTCTGTATCACAGTAAGAAAGGCAGGCATTTGTGTGACTCACTACATCAAGAAGTAACAATCTAGCGTCTTCATTCTCAAAGGTTATTTGGTTTAAATTGGTCTTTGTAATTATCATAGGCAATTCCTCCCGCAACAAATTCCAAACATATGTTCTTATAATATATATAAGAACATATGTTTGGAA
>DEPC01000077.1 GCA_002358555.1 Hungatella sp. UBA3402
TATTTTACGCCGCATGTATTTATTTCACAAGGATTCAGCTTACATTGCCCGCCGCATCGATCAGCGAAACGTTATTCACAAAATTCTTTCAGGGTGCGGCCCGCCGTGCTGGTATAACGGACATTTCCGTTCTCTTGCTTGGGTTTGATACGATTGCGCTGCAATCGGAAAAGAACCTGTGGGACCTTTCGGAATGGGCAAAGCAAAGTAACACTTTAGGCTTCTATCTGAAAAGCAATCCTGCAGCAAAGATAGCAGAAGATTTCAAGTCCTCCATTTTGCCTGCGGAAGTTTCGCAGGAGGTATGGATGGAGTGGAAAAGCCGGATTAACGCCTATTTCAAAGAATTTGGCTGTACTGCGTATGAATTTGATTTTGCATATGCCACACCACAGGAGATGCTTACGCCAACCTTTGAATCCATAAAAGCATTTTTGGAGGAAAAAGGGGAAAATCCGTATTCGCGCCAAATCACATTTGAAAAGCGCAGGAAACAGGCCGAAAAAGAGATTTTGCAACAGATAGGCGGCCACCGTAAAAAGCTGTTTTTGAAGCTGCTCCATTGGGCACAAACTACTGCCCCCATGCGTGAAAACGCTATTTATTTGATGGGGATGGGGCACCCACTGATTCGCCGTATGTTACAGGAAATTTCTGAACGTCTCTTAACTGGAGGAGCCATTTCACATCCGGACGATATTTACTGGCTCACAAAGACAGAATTGGAAACGCTCATAACACAGCTTGATAAAAATATGCCCCTATCTGATCTGAGTGAGGCAATCCCTACTCGACAAGCGGAGCATGATACATTCCGGGGTTATGTGCCGCCTTCCATGTTGCCGGAAAAAAGCACAAAAGCCGTATCACATGCAACTCAAATACAGAAAGATGGGAAAATTGTATTGACGGGCATAGGAACCAGCCCAGGCGTTGTTACGGCTCCCGCCTGTGTACTGAACAGCCCGGCAGATTTTGAGAAATTCCAGCCGGGAAGTATCTTGGTCGCCGTTACCACAACTCCCGCATGGACGCAGTTGTTTGCCTCCGCAAGTGCGATTGTAACAGACATTGGCGGCCCTCTTAGCCATTCAAGCATTGTTGCCCGTGAATATGGTATCCCCGCTGTCATGGCAACACACACTGCTACGCGAACCATACAAAACGGACAAATGATAACAGTGGACGGCGCAACAGGGGAGGTGACACTCAATGAATAAAAACTCAATGAATAAAACGCCTATTTTTGCCTTGAAACTTGCAACTTTTGTAATTGCGTTAGGATATAGCCTGATCATTCCGGTTATGCCGTTTTACATGAAAAATCTCGGAGCGGGTGGCAAAGAACTTGGCTGGCTCACGGCCATATATGCGCTGACACAAACACTGTGCGCCCCGTTTTGGGGAGTGCTGTCCGACCGAATCGGCAGAAAGCCGATTATCAGCATTGGCATGTTGGGCTATACAATCAGCTTATTGCTGTTTGGCTTGGCCTCCTCTTTTTGGACACTGTTTATCGCCCGTGCTTTATCTGGTGTTTTGTCATCTGCTACGTCAGTTGCGTCCCTGGCCTATGTGGGTGATTCCAGCACAGAGGACGAACGAAGCAAGAATATGGGCCAGCTTGGGGCTGCAATGAGTATAGGTGTCATGTTAGGACCGTTGTTTGGCGGTATTCTGGCTGGCTATTCACTTGCACTTCCATTCTTTACAGGAGCCGGAATTTCATTTATTGCATTTTTACTCATTGTAACCGTTTTGCCAGAGTCCATAGAGAGGTCAGGTTATCCGCACAAAAAAGATTCTTTTGATTTTTTAGCCCTGAAAAGCATGCTGCTTGGTCCCGCAGGAGTTATTCTGATCCTTATTTTTATCGTAAACTTCTGTCAAACCGGTTTGCAGGGTATTACGGGGCTATATGTCGTTGACAAGTTTGGATTTACCACCGGGCAAGTTGGTGTTGTTTGGATGGTGGTAGCAGGTGTTTTAATTGTAGTACAGGGTTTTTTTACCGGTCCTTTGGAAAATAAGATGGGCGATAAGCTACTAATACTGACAGGCATATTTTGTAAAGCACTGGTTGCCTTTGCTATGGTATTAACATCTGGCTTTATCAGTGTACTTGTTGTTTTCGGTCTATTTGCAGTATCTTCCGCTTTAACAGTACCCACACTAAACGCAAGCCTATCCAAGGCGGCCAATCAGCGCAAAGGAATACTCATGGGCTTTGCCAGCACCGCCGGAAATCTCAGCAAAGTCATTGCCCCTCTGCTGGCTGGGTATCTGTATGAGCGTAGTATTGAATTGCCTTATATCACCATGGGAGCGATTGCACTAATTGGAACAATTATATGTTTTATCTGGAAAAAGACTGTGCGGTGAGCTGATATTTTAATGAAAGAGGGACTTGAAGATGAAAAAGATTATAGATTTTATCGAAGAAAATGTAAATGGAAGAACACTGTTTACAAAGGAATTGGTTTACAAACTAGAGGATGGTGCGTTAGAGGGTGTATACTCTGATCAGATTTCTTTTTCAAATCTAAAATACTCACAAAGCGGATTTCAATTAGATATGTTTATAGTTGCAAATAAAAAGATATGGCTTATGGGAGCTGATGGACAACGAGAAGAACTGCGAAAAGATTTTAGCGCTGTATCATTATTTCGTTTTGAATTAGCTAAGCGTAAAAGTACAGATACAATGACAGGTTGTTTTAGAATGATTTCAGCTACTGGAAGAAATGTAGCAGCAGAGGCAGTGGTTAGTGGCATATATGGCATATGTCTCGAAAACAATGTTTTAAAATTTTCAGAAGATCAGGTTTTGTATCGTGATCAGCCAATACAAGACGGACAATCTAAGCCTGTGGCATTTCAATCAGAACATCGTTTTTATTGTGAAGATGGAAAATTACATTATGAATATAATGGAAAATGCTTTGACTATGACATAAATACAATGCAACGTGTGAATAGTTCTGATAGTTTTCCACCATTTGTTTCAATAGAGAAATAATCAATATATAGCACTATTATGAATTATTACGAAGAGATAAATTCCAGTGAGTCAGACTGGAAAACTGGAAGTTGCAACAAAGATTATATAACGAATAGGGTATACCTTTGGAAACAGTAAAATTAAGATTTCAATATATTCAAAGTGAATATATAAAAGCAGAAAGACAATATTTAATTTCCAGTAAAACTATACATAAATATGATATTGCTTTAGTCACTTTATTTTTGTTGCTATCAGTAGTTTATATGCTGTTCTCCTCTTTTAGCATATTTAGTATTTTAATATTTGGATTGATAATTGTTGTAACTGCATTGGGAAGCTATTTATATATTCTAATGCTTATACTGAAATTCAAACAAATTGCAAAATATCATGAGGAATATACGCTGGTATTTTCTAAGGAAACCATTAAATTTAAAACGCAAAGCATGGAATCAGAAATAAAGTGGAACATTTACTCTGCACTATGGGAGAGCCGTGGTTTTTACTACTTAATTCAAGCACTGCGAGTATATACGTTAATTCCCAAAAGAGTTTTTAAAGACCCAAACGAAGAACAGCTATTTGAAGAAATTGTACAATCAAGAGTAAAAACAACAAAGCATGTATA
>DEPC01000117.1 GCA_002358555.1 Hungatella sp. UBA3402
ATCCATCTGCCATCATTGTCAGAGAAATTTATACTGGCACAAAGTTCCATGGAAGAAAAGAGATGGATAAGCTGTTAAAAAATATCAAAGAGGAGGATACTATTATTTTTGACAGTGTTTCAAGGATGAGCAGGAATGCAGAAGAGGGGTTTTCTATGTATGAGAAATTATTCCATAATGGAATCAGCCTTATCTTCCTGAAAGAACCACACATTAATACGGAGGTGTATAAAAAGGCATTAAACAATACTGTCCAGTTAACAGGAACAAATGTAGATTTCATCCTTGAAGGTGTAAACCAGTATCTGATGGCACTCGCCCAGGAACAGATTCAAATTGCCTTTGACCAGGTAGAAAAGGAAGTCATGGATTTACACCAAAGAACCAAAGAGGGAATTGAAACTGCACGGCTTAATGGTAAACAGATTGGTCTTCCAAAAGGCACAAAATTAATAACCCAAAAATCCATCAAAGCCAAGGAACAAATCCGTAAATATAATAAATCTTTCAATGGCTCTTTAAATAATGAAGATACATGGAAACTGGCTGGTATTTCAAAAACTACATTTTATAAATACAAAGAAGAAATGCTGACAGAAGCACTATCTGATTGATGAATATATCTTAATTAAATCTTTGCCCATTCCAGTAAAAAATATCATATTTAATATGCAGGAGAATCCCTCACCTCTCCAATTTCTCTCCTGCCAAAAAAACGATGGCATCAACACCATCGTTTTTTTGATAAACACTACATCTGAACTCCTGTCATTCTTTACAGACCATCGCCTCATTTTTATTAATTTTCTTATATTCAATCCCTAGTCTATTGCAAGTATGATACAATTTCATCATCAATCCTTGGGCTGTGAGTTTTTCCAAGTTTCCTTCGCTTTTCGTCATGAAAACATAATCTCCATTTTTCGGATTAAGCTCCAATGCCTTTGAAACAAACCTGGCTTTTTTCCATTTTTTGAAAATACCTTTATGGGCATCTTCTTTCTTCAAATTTGCAATTTCCATCAGTGTAACATCGCCAGTAAACCATAGCCCCAAAGCCAAGCCTCTAATGTCACCAGGATGCAATTCTATCCATTCGCTAATTCTTTCTGTTTCTTCTGGAGTATAAATATTATGTATATATTGAATTCCACTTTTTGAACCTAGATAATCTTTTGCATGCTTTACTGGAACAAAATCCAACATACCCTTTTCCATCATCTTCTTCAGTCCAGTCTGCAGCATCCCTGTAAAACACTTCAGCCGAGTTCTGTCCCTCTCATATACCTTCCCAGCCTGTAACACAAATTTCTTGATTAACATGTCAGAAAGTTCTTCTGCAGGCATATTTCCAATTTCACTTTCTCTAATCATTTTTTCAAAAACAGATTGGTACAAGCCAACATTTGACTCGCAAATTTGCCCTGATTTTATTGCTTTTTCCAGCTCTTTCTCTATCACGGATGCCAGACAGATTCCTCTGTCCTCCTCTTTCTTTCCCTTTTCCTCCAGAATCCTTCTTATCTCAGCCTCATCTGCTAAGTTGTCTTCATCAATAATCTGCCTTACCATCTTACATATTATGGTGATTTTATCATCTTTTTTCATTTTAAATCCTCGCTTTCTATTTTTTCTATTATAAATATGATATTTTTGACTTAACGAAGAAAAGAGCCATCCTATCAAAAGATGACTCTCTTCCTATTTAATAAACGATATTGAATTATTATTATGATGAGATTATAGATTTAACAAAATATCTTATAGTATCAACATCCTCCTCTCTTATTGATAAAAAATTCCCTTCAGCATCATGCCGACACACAAAACAGTCCCCATGGATAATTTCCTTAAGTTCTCTTATCCCGCCTTCTCCATCAACATTTCCTCCAAGAATTACTACTCTTGGCTTTAACCCATTTATAAGTCCCTCGTCATTAAAGACAACATCTAAATCATCTGTTACCGAATAAACATCTATAAGACCACCAACAAAGACTTGTTCCGTTTCCAGACTATTTTCTATTTCAATTATGCCATGTTTATTATTTCTAAAGCCATATACCTTAATTTTTATTCACCACTTTCTTCTATTATTATGTATGGTAATAGCATACCTGCTATTGTTATATCAAGATTCCTGTTCTCTAATACTTGAATTCATAATGCAAGTATACCATTACCATTTATGTCACCACCTCCTTGCAAAATTTCCTAGTAATCTTCCATCAAGTCGTATTTCCAGTCATTAAGTGCATTTTCAAAACTCTGTTTACTCATCCCTGCCATATATGCACCTGTTTCCAGAGAAATAATCTCATGTTCGGCCAATGAACATAAAATATCTATCCTGCCTTTCTGATAGACTTTTCTTATTTCTTTTGCTCTAAGACCGTCATCTTCAACAGATATTTTTTCTTTAGGGAAAAGGTAATTCCTCCACACAATACTCTTGGCACAAATCGTGGCCTTTGCAAAAAGTACAGATGCTTGCAAAAATCTTCCTTACTTCCTCCTCAAACATTTCCTTCTCCTCTTCTTTCTGCATCATTTGCTTGCACTTGCATTGGCATGCCATCAAAAGAATTTGCTCACTGCAGCCATCCTCTCCTTTTTCCTTCATCCTCTTTTCTGCCTTTGCCAGCAGAGCATCCATCTGCCTCCTTTCTTCACCTGTAAGATAATCCTTTAAATCTGCACCCATTATTGAAAACCTCCTTTTCTATTTTTCCGATAAGGTTTTTCCTTTCGGTAAAACTATAATAGCATGGAGCACACAAGTTAAAAATTTGCAAAAATGAGCTTGAAGACATCAGGTAAAGCTGATATGAGGCATTTTAAGGATAGTCATCACATTATAGGTGATGTCATAAATTTTTTCACTTCTGTATAAGGTATCACATATAGCTGATGCCATAAACATCTTTGAACTTTTAAAAAAGCATCACATTACAGGTGATGTCATAAATCTTTTTGCTTCTACAAATCAAGCATCATATATACCTGATGCCATAAACATCTTTAAATTTTGAAAAATGCATCACTTATAGATGATGTCATAATTTTTTTGCTTCTGCGAAAATGCATCATGTATAGAAGATGCTATTAATTCTGATTTGAACATCAGCTAAAGTTGGAAAAGCAATTTTTTAAAATACCAGACAGACATCTGATGCATATGCAACTTTTATGATGCCAATTTCCTTTTCAAAAGCTGTTTTCCTGTAAAACATAGCTATTGGGGAAACATTTTCATTATAATCTCTCTTGCTTTTCTTACATTCTCATCATATTACACCAATCATCTGTCTTTTTTCTTATTTTCCCTAAGATTTCTTAAAGTAAACACTGCTTTCTACCTGTTTCATGCTTATTCAGCGGATGAAAAACATTTTAAGATATGTTGTATAGAT
>DEPC01000085.1 GCA_002358555.1 Hungatella sp. UBA3402
ATTTTATGAACCAGCGTCTTGTCCTTTTCACGAAACATCTATTAGATGGAATGTTTGGCCTGGGGGTTTTATTGACAGCTTCCATCCCTATATTTTTTTCTTGGGTCGGCAAGTATTTTATTAATTTCCGCATCTACTATATTCCTTTGACAATCCTGTATATACTGTCAGGAATTTTATGTCTGATGATTCTCTGGCAGCTCAGGCATATGTTTGATACGGTTTTGGCAGATGATGCCTTTGTAGATGCAAATACTATCTCCCTCCAAAAGATGGCCAGATATAGTCTTTTCATCTCTTTGCTATCCGCCTTGAGGCTTCCATTTTCGCCTACACCAGCTACTGTATTTATTATGATTGTCTTTTTTATTGCCGCTTTATTCAGCATGGTCTTGAGCCAGGTTTTTGCAAAAGCAGTACAATATAAAAAAGAAAACGACTTAACCATATAGAAGGAGAACTTCATGGGCATCATTATCAATTTGGACGTAGTTATGGCCAAAAGAAAAATCGGTTTGACAGAACTATCCAAGCAGGTAGATATCACTATGGCAAACCTGTCCATTCTGAAAAATAACAAGGCAAAAGCCATCCGTTTTTCTACTCTGGAAGCCTTATGTCATGCTTTAGATTGTCAACCTGGAGATTTGCTTTCCTTTGTGGAGGATACTGACTCCAAAGAGAAAACCTAAGAACCAGTTTTTATGTAAAATAAAAATATAAGAAAGGAATTTATTATGCAACAACAATTACACGACGAAGACACAGCTCCTTCCAGTCTTTCTAAAAATATAGAACAGAGTCATGAGCTGGTAGATTCAAAATTGGAAAAAGAACAGCCGGAAACTAAGGATAATCAAAGAGCCATCCTTTTAGCTCCTATCTTGGAATCCTTCCCATTTTTTGCTGGTTTAAGCTTCCTATTTGGTGTACTATTTACTTTTTGCCTGTATAAAAACCCTTGTAGTATTACTTATCCTATATTTACTGGCATCTCCTGCCTGTTGGGTATTTTCATATGCCAAAAACTTCATATTCCTATGAAAAAAGGAAGTTGGTTTCTGCTGACTACTGCTCTGCTTGTTGGAATTTCTACCTGCCGCACTGCCGACTCATTTATCATTTTCATAAATGGAATTGCATTGCTTTTATTGGGATTTATCTTTTCTCTGCATCAATTTTATGAAGATAAAACTTGGAATATAGGCAAATATTTAAGCTCTATTTTTTTACAGTTTATCTATGCCGTTGAATCGATTACTTTGCCTTTTAGACACCTAAAGCAATATTTAAAGACCCAAGATAACAAGAGCATCAGACAACTTCCTGTACTATTTGTAGGTTTTCTGGCAGCCCTTCCAATTTTGGCATTGCTAACTACTCTTCTTGGAGAAGCTGATATTATATTTCCAGACCTTATGACACATATTTTTTACGACTTCTTACAGCCTGTCACATTGTTTGACCTATGTTTTCGTACTATTTTTGGCGCTTTAGCCTTGTACTGTCTGGTCTGCAGCTGCTGTCTTCACAAAATCTCCCAAGAAAATGCAGACCGCAGAAAAGGAAACCCTCTGTTAGTTATCACAGGGCTTTCTATGATTGCTATCATTTATATCCTATTCTGCTCGATTCAGGTTATTTATCTTTTTTTAAGACGTGGAAGCCTTCCAGAAGAATATACCTTTTCCAGCTATGCTAGACAAGGATTTTTTCAGCTTTTACTGGTGGCATTTTTAAACTTAACCATAGTACTATGTTGCCTCAAATATGTACGTCCTCAAAAGGTATTGCAAATGATTTTAACGATAATCTGTTTTTGTACTTATATTATGATAGCTTCTGCCTGTTATCGCCTAATGATGTATGTGAGAGAATATCATCTCTCCTACTTGCGGGTTTTGGCTCTATGGTTTTTAACAGTACTTGCAATCCTTATGGCTGGGGTGACATGGCTTATCTGGCATCAGCAATTTCCTCTGTTTTCCTACAGTCTTGTAGTAGTTTCTATCTGCTATGTGGCTTTAGCTTTGGCTCGTCCAGATTCTGTTATTGCATGGGATTATGTCAATCATTTAGATAAAAATGAAGTCTCTCCAAAAGACCTCTATTACCTTAACAGTCTCAGTGCCGATGCTGCTCCTGCGTTTTCCTTTCTGTTTCATACGCAAGAAAAAGACCATGAACTATTTACCAACTTAGCCGATTATTATTATACTCAACATACCTGGTCTGAATATAGAACATTAGGAATCCGAAATTATAACTTTTCCTTTGCCCAGGCGAAGAAGCTGTTTCCAAGGCATTAGGGAGTAATTTCAGCTCAACATAATGGAGCTTTCTTTTTTCTTAATTTTATCACAAAAGGAAAAATAAAAATATATCAAAAAAGGAACTGCCGCTTTAAGAATTTTGATTCATTAAAACAGCAGCTCCTTTAATGTTTAAGCAGTATTAGAATTCCTCCAACACCTCCTGATACATCTCTATCAGTCCTTTTCTAGGTTCCCATCCTAGCTTTCTAAGTTTTGATGCAGAAAGCCGTAATCCTGTATCTGCAGAATACCCGTATGGGTTATTTTTATCAATACTGTATACTACCTTGATCTGTCCATTAGCTAACTGATCTGTAACCAGATAAGCCATCTCCCGAATTGACATAGTATTTTTCTCATTTATAGTACTATAAGAAGCAAAAACGTCTTCCTATATTTCGGATAAATGGCAAGAAAAACGATGCCTTTTATCGAAACAAACACGTGTTCTAATAAGCCATATTATATAAACAAAGGCTCCTGAGGAAATCCCCCAGAAGCCCTTAGTTTTGTAGCTTTTTCAGTTTTGGCAAATTTTCAACTCTTAATCTTCAACTTTAATGATTTCTTTCTTGTTATAAGAACCGCAAGCCTTGCAGACTCTGTGAGGCATCATCAAAGCACCGCACTTACTGCACTTTACCAAATTCACAGGGCCCATCTTCCAGTTGGCTCTGCGCTTATCTCTTCTTGCTTTTGAAGATTTATTCTTTGGACAGATAGACATGGTTACACCTCCTTAAACTGTTTAAAAATATCCTGGATAACAGACATTCTTGGGTCCGGCACACTGCGGTCGCAGTCGCACGTCTCATAGTTGAGATTTGCCCCACATCTATTACAGATCCCCTTGCAATCTTCATTACACAGGACTTTCATAGGTAAGTTCAGCAACAGTTCATCACGAACTAGCTGGTCAACATCCAGATTATAACCTTGTAAATATGGCTGTTCATCCAGAGCTTTAACCCTGTCTTCATCCGTCTGATTCATATCAAGCGTACATTCCAAGGTCAGAGAAAAAGGAACCCTTACAAGCTCCAGACAACGACTGCAGGGTATCATCAAAGTCAGATTCACACTTCCATTAAGAATCAGTATACGATTACCTGTATTTAAGATATGAATCCTAACTGGTTCTACATCTACGAAATCGTATATTCCATCTGGTGCTTGAAATTTTTTCATCTCAAGATATTGTGTATAATCTTTCTCTTTCCCATCTCTGGAAAACAACTCTGTCAAGTTAATCAGCATATCAATCTCCTAATATGCACCCTTGTCATTATACATAGGTGAAAAGTATTTGTCAACCAATTCTTTCTAAAACTTCCATGCAAGTTTTGATATTAAACCAGCCGCAAAGTTTCTCTCGCAATCGCCAATTCTTCATTGGTAGGAATCAGCATTACCTTTACCTTGGAATCTGCTGAAGAAATGACAGTTTTCTTGCCTCTTACATCATTAGCTTCATCATCAATCTTCACACCCAGATAGCCCAAATATTCACAGATAGCCTTTCTGCTGACCTTATCATTTTCACCTACACCTGCAGTAAATGCAATGGCATCCACACCATTCATAGCAGCAGTATAAGCTCCAATATACTTGGCTACACGATAAATAAATGCTTCCAGTGATACCTCTGCCAGATGATTACCTTCGCCTTTTGCTTTCTCAATATCGCGGAAATCGCTGGATACTCCGCCACTCATGCCAAGAACACCAGATTTTTTATTTAAGATATTTAAGACTTCATTTACATCTTTGCCTTCTTTATTGCAGATAAACTGTACAACGGCTGGGTCAATATCGCCACTTCTGGTTCCCATAATCAAGCCTTCCAATGGAGTTAAGCCCATACTAGTATCCACACATTTTCCACCGATAGAGGCAGAAACACTAGCTCCATTGCCCAAATGGCAAACAATCACCTTTGCATTCTCTGGGTCCAATCCGCCAAACTTAATTGCCTCACCAGATACAAACATATGGCTGGTTCCATGGAAACCATATCTGCGGATGCTGTATTTTTCATAATATTCATGAGGAATCGCATACAAATATGCCTTCTCTGGCATCTTCATTCCAAAGGCAGTATCCCATACTGCTACATTGGGCTTTCCAGGCATAGCCTTTTCACAAGCCTCAATTCCCATCAGATTAGCAGGGTTATGGAGAGGTCCTAAATCAAAGCATTCACGGATTACTCTCTTGACATCTTCATTTACTACACAAGAATCGCTGTATATGGTTCCGCCATGAAGAACACGATGGCCAATCGCTGCAATCTCATCCGTATTTTCAATAACACCATGCTCTTTATCCTGTAATGCATCCATGACCATCTGAATTGCTACTGTATGGTCAGGCATAGGATTTTCCACCTCATACTTGTCCTTTCCAGCCGGCTGATGAGTCAATTTGGAACCTTCGATGCCAATTCTCTCACATAATCCTTTTGCAATCACACTCTCATTGTCCATATCAATCAACTGATACTTCAGAGAGGAACTTCCGCAGTTTACTACTAATATTTTCATGTCTAATTCTTCTCCTTATGTCTATGTTATTTTACGATTTCGCCCTGAACGTCTCTGCCACAGCTTGCCGCATTAGATTCATCTGTGTCAATATGCATAGCAAGTGCATAGGAATCATTTACACGAACTACCACATCGCCAAATATCAGGCTTCTTCCATCAGTATCAATCTTTACAGATACAATCTCTTTATCCTTTACTCCCAGAGCTTCTGCATCTGCCTTAGTGGCATGAATATGGCGTTTTGCTGCAATCACACCTTCTGTAATTTCGATTTCTCCATTAGGCCCTACAATTTTACAAGGAGCACTTCCAGCGATATCGCCAGACTCTCTTACTGGAGCAGCAACTCCGATAGAACGAGCATCTGTCAAGGACAGCTCAACCTGAGTCTCTTTCCTCACTGGGCCAAGAATAGAAACACCCTTTAATTCCTTTTTCGGTCCAACAATGGTAACTCTCTCTTCACAGGCATACTGGCCTGGCTGAGATAAATCTTTCTTTTTTGTCAGGATATAATCTTTACCAAATAAGATTTCCAGATGCTCTTGAGTTACATGTACATGGCGTGCGCTGGTCTCAACAATAAATTTCATAATGATATTCTCTCCTCTTTCACAGAATTAAATCAACAGAATTATAATGATTCTATCTTTTATTTTAGGGGTTTTGCCATATTTTTTCAAGTAGTGGCAGAGAAATAATTTGCATTTTTTACAAAACAATGGTTTTTTTTCAAAAGTATGGTACACTATTGAGCAAGAACAGAAATGAAAAGAGGATTTTTATGGCTCGTCCAGACAACTTAAAAAATTCGCCTTTAGAACAAGTGGTAGGTATCATAGCAGAATATAATCCTTTTCACAATGGTCATGCCTATCATATTCAAGAAGCAAAACGCCATTCCAATGCCAAATACTGTATTGTAGTTATGAGTGGAGATTTTGTGCAGAGAGGAGGTCCTGCTATTTTTGATAAATATATTCGCACTCATATGGCATTGCTTGGAGGAGCTGACTTAGTTTTGGAAATTCCTCCTGCCTTTGCCACTTCCAGCGCCGAAGATTTTGCTGCCTGTGGAGTTGCACTTCTAGACCGCTTAGGAATTGTCACTCATCTATGCTTTGGAAGTGAATGTGGAGACAGCAAAATTTTAAATGAGCTTGCCCAAATTTTATCTGAAGAACCCGAAGATTTTTCTCAATACTTGAAGGAATTTGTTTCTAATGGTTTTTCCTATCCCCAAGCACGGGAAATGGCTTTGTCATGTTACCTTCAGTCTCATAGTAAGTCAAAACTAACTTATCAAGTATCCCATCTCCTATCATCTCCTAATAATACCTTGGGAATAGAATACTGCAAGGCAATTTTAAAAAGAAAAAGCGCTATGGTTCCTATTACCATTTGCAGAACTGGCAATCATTATCATGATAAAGAGCTTTCCAATAATTACAGCTCAGCTACTGCAATTCGGAACGTAATTATTGATTTGAAATCAGCTCATAATCGTTCTCCTGTCTGGTCAGAAACTCTGGAAAATCAAGTTCCTTTTGCATGTCTAGAATGGCTGAGAAAGACAACACCTCTTACTGCCAATGACTTTTCTTCTCTTTTATCTTATCGACTTTTAGAACTAAGTCATCAGGGAATTGAACTGGAAAAATTTGCCGATGTATCCTCAGAGCTTGCTAATCGAATGGAAAAGCAGCTTTTGAATTTTTCCTCCTTTGAAAATCGTATTTCTTCTTTAAAAACAAAACAATACACATATACTCGCATCAGCCGATGTTTGACTCATATTTTACTTCAAATAACTCGTGGAGACATCATTGACAGAAAAAAGATAGATTATGTATCTTATATTCGGGTTTTAGGTTTCCGAAAAGACTCTGCTTTGCTGTTAAAAGAAATAAAAAGGGCTTCCAAGCTGCCCATAATTTCAAAGACAGCCGATGCCCCATATATCCTTTCTTCTTCCTCGCTGGTACATTTCCAACAGGACTTATTTTGTTCTCATATTTATCAGACTGTGTTGGAGCAAAAGAGCCATATTATGCCTAAAAATGAATATACTCAGTCTGTAATTCTTATTTAATTATTTAATTATCTTTTCAGAGTCTATTTCTCTGATTCTTTTATTCTTTTTTCCAGTATCTCTATATTTCCTTGAAAACGAGGATTTTGAGGTTCTATGGCAAGAGCTCTTTTTTCTTCTTCCAATGCCTCTTTCAAACGTCCAGTATGAAAAAATGCCATTGCCCTTAAATCATGCGGCAGGCTTCCCCAAGATGCTGCCTCACAAATATAAGTCTTAGGACGACTGGCAATTTCTAGTGCGCAATTAGTAAAATAAAGAACTCCGTCCCATGCTTTCTCCTCATAAAGAACCTGAGCTAAATCCATATATGGTTCCCGAAGATGTGGTGCCTGGACAATAGCCTTTAAATACCAATCTCTCGCAATTTTGTTTTCTCCCTTCATTTTATAAGCTTTTGCAATATATCGCATAGAAGCTGCCCTTTCATCTTCCCACACAGCAGTTTTCATGGATAAATGTGTTTCTAAGGTTCGGATACAATCGTCCCATCTTCCTTTATACATATATTCCCTGCCTAAATAGTGCATATTTCGGTCATCTTCAGGGTCTTCCTCTACAGACAATTCAAGTAGAGGTAAATATTGACTTCGAGACTTTACTAAATCAGGGAAATGATTTAGTTGAACTCCTTGTGCTGTCACCATAATCCCTGGATGTCCTTCTCCTGTCCATTTGAGTATTTCATGAACTGGATGTACCCATTCATACCCATGGCGTCTATGAGCTTTTTCAATCCAGAATACTACTCCTTCTTTGCCTTCTGGTGTAAAACTCCAGGTATATCGATATCTGGCCTGGCCTGTTCCTTCTATCCATGATTCTTCCAGATATTTTCTCCAACCTGGTTCAAATACTTCATCAAGATCAGTACAGACACAGATATCTGCATCCTCTGGAACTAATTCCAATGAACGATTGCGGGCTTTGTCAAATCTCCATGGTACAATTGGTTCTATTACTACCTTTACACCTTTTTCCTTAAGACGTTGTATCGTATCGTCTTCAGAGCCAGTATCTAATACTACAATCTCATCTGCTTCTGACATGGACTCTACCCAACGTTCTACAAACTGAGCCTCATTTTTACAGATAGCATATACCACTATTTTCATAAAATTTAATAGGCATACAAATCCACTATTTTTATAGAACAGAAAGAATGCCCTTCTCCTTTCCCTATAAACTAAAATAATAATTACAATTTATCATGAATCTATCATAAAACGGTAGAGAAAGCTGTTAAATATTGAGCACCAAAAACGCCTTTTAAATATTGGAAAATCAAGATATAAGACTTTATCATCAAAGATTATTCATGTTCTCTGTATAAAAGGTGTTGTTACTTTTCCTATAATAGTAATACTACTTTAATAAGTAATATTTATTGATAGCTAAAGGCCCAATATATAAATTGTTATTAGAGTTCAACAGTTATCAATCTCTAACTTTTCAGTTGGACTAGTTGATAAATATTTTATTGAGTATAATTACTTTATATTTATGTGTAAGGAAAAGGGCGGTGCTATGCGCCGCCCTTGTGTTTTTTAAACTTCATAACTCTTTTGTTTTAATTTAGCTTTTTGACTGTAAGTGTAGTATTAACTCCACTACCAAGGGTTATTCCTACTGCGAGAAGTGCAGAAAGAGCCATATCAATTACATCGCCTGCTGCCAAGCTTACAACTGTACTTCCATTAAACAATGAACTAGTGCCTACTGCCAATAGTCTAGAAATTGTTGCACTTGGAATATTAGTTCCATTAACTCGCACAGCAAGTGTAATTGTAGTTGCTACTGCTGCTGTCAAAGTACTTGAGTAATTAATTTCATAAGTTCCTGCATTTGTAACTGTAATACTATTTGCAGGTGTATAAGTTACTCCTTGTGATGGTGTAGTAGTTGGAAGTGGAATTTGAGTTGTATCTCCTATTGTCAAATTCAAAGTTTGGGGTACTGTACTGTATAATCCGCCATAAGCAGCCAATCCACTTACTGGACCAGTCGGGCCAGTAGGACCAGTTGGACCTACGTC
>DEPC01000124.1 GCA_002358555.1 Hungatella sp. UBA3402
AATCCAGGCCATATCCCACAACAAATTCATCGGGAATTGTAAAACATGTGTAATCCACCTTAACTTGCTTCTTTACCCGTCTTTCTGGCTTGTCAAGCAATGTACACAGACGGATATCTTTTGGCTTTCTCTGTTGCAAAATCTCCATCAAATAAGCCAGAGTTCGTCCAGAGTCTATGATATCTTCCACAATTAGCACATGTTTGTCTTCTAAAGGTTCGTCTAAATCCTTGATAATCTTTACTACACCGCTAGATACCTTACCTGCACCATAACTGGATACAGACATAAAATCCAATGATACAGGAATTGTAAGCCTTTTTGCCAGCTCGCAGGTAAAGAATACGCCCCCCTTTAAGATACAGATTAAATGCACCTGCTGCCCCTCATAGTCTTTACTGATATGCGCAGCAATCTCACTGATTCTCTTATTCACGTCTTCTTCTGAAATCAAGACACGAATCTTATCCTCCATGTTCCTCTCCTCCATCCATTCTCACTTGTAAGATTTGTTTCGTTTCCTCTGTTATTTTGTAAAATTCGCTAATCCGATAACCAATAACCCACAGAATATGCTGCCCTTGTGCAAGAAGAAGTATCTTATCTCTTTCCTGTCTTGGAATCTTCTCATCAATCATAAATGATTTTATAGTCTTTCTACTGCCATCTTTCAAGGTAAAATAATCTCCGGTCTTTCTGGTCCTCACAGATAACGTACCTTTTATTTTATCATAATCAAACCATTTCGTATACTTATTTTCGGGAATTTTATGGTATTTTTCCCTCAAAAAAGCCGCTGAATAGCATTTAGCAGTAAAGACAGAAGGCAATCTGTGTACAGAACCATTAAAATCAGAGGTTGTTAAACATTCGGGCAGGATATCCAGATAAATTTCTTGGCTATTTTCTTTCTTCTCTTTCGGTTCTCTTATATCTTCCAGTTTTTCCATCCATACGATATCATATTCTTTGTAAACTTTTATTCCATAAGGCAGGCAACTACTCCTTCCAGTTCCTTTTTTGGCAATATCAAGAATCTGTGCTACATGCTTGGAAGTAATATCCTTGCAAGAACCCGTCATTTCTTTTATCATCTCCATTGCTAGATATCCTTTCAGAATATCTGGAAGTCCTATCATAATTTCTGCTTGAATCCCCTGCCTTATAGGAACCATTTCTGCTTGAGTTTGCACTATCTTTTTATGCTCTTTCCAAAGTCTCTTTGCTTCCTGATTAAAGTATTCCTCAGCCGCATGAAGACGCTCCCCTGCTGCTACAATATGCTGGATTGCTGCAGTATTTACCTCCTGACATATCATTGGAATCACTTTATGACGCAACTTATTTCTGGTATAATCTACAGAAGCATTTGTAGAATCCACACAATAAGTAATTTGTTCTTCCTTTAAATACTCCACTATCTCACTTCGACTGACACATAGCAGAGGGCGAATAATAGTTCCCCTCACAGCAAGCATGCCTCCCAACCCCTTAATCCCACTGCCTCGAAACAAATTGTACAAAATTGTCTCAGCCTGGTCATCTTGGTGATGGGCTATTGCAATCCGTCCATCTTCCATCTGCTCTGCTGCTTCTCGAAATGCTTGATACCTCAGTTCTCTCCCCGCTTCCTCCACACTAAGGCCCTTTTTCCTAGCATATCCGGTAACATCTCGATACACCACAAGACAGGGAACCTTCCATGCTTCTGAAAGTTCCCTGACAAACTGTGCATCTCGATTCGCCTCTTCTCCTCGCAATCCATGATGTACATGAACTGCTAAAAGTTTTAATCCCATCTTTTCCCGAAGAGATACTAACAAATGAAGCAGACAAACCGAATCTGCCCCACCCGAAACTGCTACAACTACACAACTTCCTTGCTGTAACATTCCCTGTTCCTCAATAAAGTGCTCTACCTTTTTTCTCATGCCCAACTCCCTGCTTCTTTTGTATATCGTTCAACAACTTTATTTCACTCCACTTTACTCCCTATCCAACTCATTCCTATTCCTCCTGTTCCTCGCTTCCATATTCCTGCTGCCAGTACTGTCATATCATCACGATTTTCTTCAGAAAAAGACATTGCAAACTCCAAGATTCCTTCTGCCAATTCTTGAGGATTCCTACCAGGAGCTTCCTCTAAAAATTCTTTCATTACCTGTTCCTTGTTTTCTCCAGGTAATGCCTCTAACACTCCATCACTGACCATAATTACCCGATTTCTTTCCCATAACTTCCTGGTCAACAGCACTGGCTCTACTTCCTTTAAAACTCCTGCTGGGGCTTCTGGGGCTTCCAAAAGCTCCACTCCTGTGTCGCACAGGACATAGGTTGCCACTGCGCCCAGCTTCATAGCTTCCAAAACCCCTGTATAAAGGTCAATACAACATAAATCAATGGTTGCTGGATGTTGTTCCTCCCCAGCTAGTAGAAGTACCGTATTCACTAGCTTTAGGGTGGCCCTTGGGCTGTAACCTGCCTCTAAAAGCTGTTCTGCCAGTTCAATAACCTTTTGGCTTTCCTGAGCTGCCGCTTCCCCACTTCCCATTCCATCTGACAAACTCATAATGACTTGTCCTGGTAAATTCCTGGAAAATGTATAATTGTCTCCTGATACCTCTTCTCCACTTTTTGCTGCTCTGGCGACTCCCCACATCACTCGATAGCTGCCCTCTTCAATAAATCGAATGGTAGAAAACTGCCGATTGATAATTGCTTTACTGTCTCTTGCTGCCAGCCAGTTCCGGTTTCCCATAGCCTGTCCCAAATATTCTGCTGCTTCTTTTGACATGATGCATCTCCCATTGTTGGTACGCACAGTCACAAATACTTCTCTTCGCTTATTATCATATTCCAGCATCAACATATGGTCAATGGTCAAATGATTTTTCAGAAATATTTTTCGTACTGCCTGTTCCTTTTCAGAAGTGACATCTACTGCCTGTTCCATCTGTCTGGCAAATTCTTCCAAGATAACTGCTAACTCCCTAAACTGTGTAATTACGGCGTCTCTGCTTTCCAAAAAACGGTTTTTCCAACTTAAATTCATGGTTGCCCGCCCTAAATTGCGGTTTAACTGTCCTACATAATCTTCCTGTTTGCCGCAGGTTTCCCGAAATAATCGGGGCATATCATTATAATCCACAGTCCCTTTCTGCTCAAATGCCCTGAGAAGATAATATAAATAATAGCTGTCCTCTTTCTCACTGTCTGAATATAAATTGCATTTACAACAATCCCCACAGACCATGGCTCCTGCCATCTGAAGAGCAGCTAAACCATCTTCTCGGCTTAAATTGCGGGTTGGTCCAGTTTTTATATCAAAAGTTCTGGCCAGCCCCTCCAGGGAGTTTGCCATATCACTCAATTTCTTGGCTGTATATACATGAATATCTGCCATATCCCTATGGTTGTTTTTCCGATAAAACACAAAAATCCCT
>DEPC01000226.1 GCA_002358555.1 Hungatella sp. UBA3402
GACTTTCCCACATTGGGGCGGCCTACGATTGCAACAATGGGCTTGCTCATAACTTGTATCTCCTTCTATCTCTGCTGTCAGCCGCAGCAGACGGCCTCTCTTCCTTTTTTGCAGCAGTATTGAGATTATCTCATTTCTGCCTGTTTCTTCTGAATCACATGCAAATATCAAGAATAGGTTTTCAGATATCTCCTAGTACTGCTTCTACAAAATCATATCCGCTTGATTTTACAATATTAACTGACACTTGTAAAGCAATTTCTACTTCTTCCTTGGTGACATCATCTAGAAATACCTCTTCTCCACTGCGAAACATGCAACTAGACAGTAACAGTTTAGTTCCTAATTTTTTCCCCTTGAGCTGTCTTATTAAATCCTGTCCAGTGATTAGCCCAGTCACAGTAATGCGTTCCCCAAAGAAGTTATTGGTAATAGAATAGAGATGTACAAGGATCCCTGGATATTTTTCCCGAATTTGTTCCAAATATCCTTTCAGATAACTATAAGCCAATTTTCCGGTTGCTATAGAAATCTCCATCTCTCTATTATCACCCTTTAATTCCTCTAAAGCCTCTGCAACCTCATCTGTCATAAGCCGTACCATGCCCACACCATTTTCTAGTTGAAGATATCCATCATAGCACTCTGCCTCTGGCATCTTTTGCCCTGCCAGAATATAAAATTCGTCGCTGGCATGAATAAAATGTGTTTCATAATCTTGATAGATTTTTTTTTGCCATTTTTCTACAATTTTAATGGTACGAATGGCATCTTCTTTGGTAATAGGTTCCAATGGATACAATCCATCACGAAACTTGGACAGCCCTACTGGCACAACGGAAACACTTTCCATACAGGGAATATAGGCAGTCAAATCCTTGATGGTTCTCTCTAACTCCTCTCCATCATTTACTCCCTTACACATCACAATCTGCCCATTCATGGGGGTTTTAGCCTCATAGAGCCTGTCTATCTTTTTTAATGCTTCTCCTGCAAACCGATTGTTTAGCATCTTACACCGAAGATTTGGATTCGTAGTGTGGACAGAAATATTGATAGGAGACAGTTTAAACTGAATGATACGGTCAATATCCTTGTCCGACATATTGGTAAGAGTAATATAATTGCCTTGAAGAAAAGAGAGCCTAGAATCATCATCTTTAAAATACAGAGTGTCCCTCATTCCCTTTGGCATCTGGTCAATAAAACAAAAAATACATTTATTTCT
This sequence comes from Hungatella sp. UBA3402, assembly GCA_002358555.1. Lineage (GTDB taxonomy): Bacteria > Bacillota > Clostridia > Lachnospirales > Lachnospiraceae > UBA3402. The sequence goes on from DEPC01000226.1 coordinate 1,229, forward strand.
GCAGGAACGGTACTCACTCATCAGACCATTTTCAAACCTCAGACCTAAATCTTCATAATTGTTCTCAATCTCTAATTCCCATTCTTCGCCATTCTTCTTGAACACTACAGCTTCAATGGACTCACTCCCTATATAATATTCATAATCAAAAATATCTTCTAATTCATGACCATCTATGCTCATAAGGCGATCTCCTGGCTCCAGTCCAAGCTCATCTCCAATGGAACCAGGGTCTACGGTTTTTATGACATGTCCATGTTTCATTCTCAAGATTCCTTTCTCCTTCCAAAATCCTTTTCCATATAGTATAATGGAAACTACCATATCAATACAACCGTCTAACAGGAGGAATCAGGTTGAAAGAAAAACATTTCACCCATACCTATTTGTACCCAAAGGGCAAGATCTGCTGTAAAACATGCACAGAATGGAGGAAATTATGAAACAATCTCTTTTTCAATTTTCAGTCAAAACATCTTCTCATACCCAGATGATAGATATCACTAGCTCTGTCCAAAAAACAATCACTGACAGCGGGATTCAAGAGGGAATCTGTGTTATCTTTATTCCCCACACTACAGCCGCTGTCACCATAAATGAAAATGCAGACCCAGATGTGCAGACAGATTTTATAAAAGAAATCAATCATATTGTGCCATGGGAAGATGGATATCTGCATATGGAAGGCAACTCTGCAGCTCACCTAAAAGCTTCCCTCATGGGCTTTTCTGAAACAGTCATCATCTCTGAAGGACGACTGCTGCTAGGTACATGGCAAGGCATCTATTTCCTTGAATATGATGGAGCAAGAAGCCGGAAAGTCTATGTAAAAATTATAGAGTAAACTATATACAAAAAGCATTTAAAATAATGTAGGTCAAATTTCGTTAGTTTTAGATTCATCCCTCATGAAGAACTTCTAAAACCATTGCTAACTTTTCCACATCAACCTGACCTGGAGCAGAACTTTTTCCTGCTGTTCCATAGGTTATTGCAGAACCAAAAGTTTCTCCTACCAACCTGCTAGCAACCCCCATTCCTGCCATGGACATAGTGATAATAGGACCTTTTGCATACTTTTGACTCATCTCAAGGGTGACAGCTAGCAAAGTCAATACATCTTCTTTTATCTGGGGCATCACCGCAATTTTAGGAATATCTGCTCCAAGCTCCTGCATTTTTCGCAGCCGTTTCAGCAATTCCTCCTTTGGTGGTGTCCTTTTAAAATCATGGCTGGACACAATCACTTTCACTTGATTTCTGTGAGCATGGTCAATCATTTGCTCTACTGCCTCATCTCCTGTAAATAACTCTACATCCAGCAAATCCACAAAGCCACTTTCTATCACAGCTTTATTGATAGCTATGTAATCTTCGGTTGTCAGCGATTTTTCACCTCCCTCTTTTTCTGTACGAAATGTAAATAGCAGAGGAATTTCTGCCAAGACCTGATGTATCTTTTCTGCTGTTTCTAAGACCTTTGAACTATCAGACACCTCATCATACCAGTCAGCCCGCCATTCCACAATGTCAACAGGCAGATTCCGAAAAGAATCGGCATCCTTCACAATCTCTTCTGCTGTTTTTGCCACAACAGGCACACAAATTTTAGGTTTTCCTTTTCCGATTAGCACACTCTTTACTTTTACTGGTTCCATTTCTGCCCCTCCTTGTTGTCTTGCATGTATATTTCCTATTAGCCTACTCCAAAATCTGTGATTTCATATAGCACTTCCACAGTTGGGTCCTGAAGCAGCCAGGAATATTCCTTCATAAACCACTTAACCAAATCTTCGTCCCGCTTTACAGATGTTCTATTGTTATTATACACGTTCACTGTCCCAAGTTCAAAGTATTTTTTCAGACAATCAATATCATAAGCTATCATTTTCTTTGTCTGGCCTTTTATTCCTACCATAAGACAGGGAGAATCAAAATATTCTGCCACCTCCTGTGGAGTCTGAAAAGGGGCATTCTTACAAAGTACCTTCTCTCTAAACTCAAAATCAAATGTTTCTACCCCAATTTTAAATACAATAGGAACTCTCATTCTCTCCTTCATATTAGCTAGATGTTTCCGATACATCCAGTGGGACTCAAAAAACAACTTCTCGATATTCTTTTCTTTTAAAATATCTGCAATATCATCTAAGGTTGTTTGAGGAAGTTCAAAACAACTTCCTGAGTTAATAACCTCTAGTACTTTAAACTCCCCTGTCACTTGGCTGAGAACTTCTCGGTTTAGCCCAATCATAGTTTTTTCATCTCTACTGTTATCTTCTATATAATCACAAAAGGAACATTTTCCCCATGCACAGGGAAATGATTGAAGAAGGCAGATTTCCCTTTGATTCTTATTAGTAATTTTGCTGTATCGTTCCTGTGGCACGCCCATAGTTTGGCTCTCCCTTTCATTTTTGCTTCAAATCTCTTGGCAATGCCTGTAAAAAAGCTGCTACCAAAAGCATACTCACGGTTCTGTCCAAATATTCCGTGAAAATCTGTACTAAAAAAATGCTGGCTGTCATTCCTAATGGTGTCCTAGCGAGAATCTGCACTAGCACCATGGAGCCTGATGAGGTGATTCCTCCAAATACCACAGCACAAATAATAGAGCTTACCATAGATCCAGGAATGGTAACCGCCAACGCCCCCAGCCACAGCTTCCCTTTTAAATGGGAAATTTCTTTACCTGAAAGCCACCTTTTCCAGACTAAGCCAGACATAAAGCCTGTCACCATTCCTGCTGGAGCAAAATATAGGGAATAGATATCTGTGGTCATTCCCATAAAGATTCCACTTAATAAATTGGGCAACATTCCAAACCATGGTCCCAGAAGTGCTCCTGTAAAAATGGTTCCAATACTATCTAAATAAATAGGAAGCCGCAGCATAAGTGCTAACTGTCCTCCTGCCACATTGATTCCCACTGCCATTGCAACCAGACAAATCTGAAATGGGGTTATTTTTTTCTGTTTCATCATAAATCCTCCTCTGTTACTCATATAGTAATGATAAACTGCCATGAATTGCCTCTATCTTCTCTTGAATAGTTACAGACTTATTTCAATTGCCACAAGTCTTTCCTTGTTAGAAGCAAGTCAAGATTTTCCTCTTTTACTCCTAAAATTCTACTGTAAAATAATTGAAAAAATCGTAATGGTTCTGTCTGTGTAAGCACCAAAGCATTTGCTTTTTTCTTATAAAAATTCATAGAATCCACCACTGTCTGACCAATGGAAACCCCTTCTGTATCTACCTGGGTGTAAGCCTCAAAACCCTTACAGATGTTTCTGTCTACAAAATAGGCTACTGCCAAAGGGTCATTAATGACACATCCATTCAAATGCTCCTGATGCCAGTGAAAATCAAAATAGAATTTTGTAATCTTCTCTACAAAATCGCCTACTTTAGAATCCAGCCGTTTTAAATATTGTAATAAATTTGGCGTCAGTACAATCTGGCGGGTGACATCTAGCCCAACCATAACAATCTTTTTTTGCAACACTTCCATAGCCTCATAAACCTGGGAAGCTGCATCTGGGTCTGCCCAATAATTATACTCTGCTACAGGAGAACAATTTCCATGGCTTCGGAAATTCCCTCCCATAGACACAATTTCCTCAATTTTTCCAAATGTTTTAGGATACCTTTGCAGCAGCAGCGCCAAATTAGTGAGTGGCCCAAGCGCAATGACGGAACAAGCCCCCTTGTCGATTGCCTCTGCCATAAATTCCACTGCTTCCTGCTTTTGTACATACCCTTCCACTTCTGGCAGAAAGCTCTCTCCAAGCCCATCACTCCCATGGGTATCCAAAGCATTGATATAGTTCCGTTTTAAAGGCTTTTCTGCCCCGCAGAATACAGGAATATCCAGGCGGTTCAGAAAGCGCAATACTTTCTTTGCATTTCCTGCCCCCATTTTTACTGGACAGTTGCCACATACTATAGTGATGCCTGTTACTTCCAGTTCCTCCATGGATAATGCCAACATCAATGCCAAGCTGTCATCAATCCCTGGGTCACAATCAATAATCACCTTTCGTTTCATTATCTATGATTCCTTTCAGCCCAATTATTTCTCTAACAGTTTCGTTTTATCAAAACAAAAAAGTGCTGCTTCTGCCTTGTTTTTTGAACCTAAAACACAGCAAAAGCAGCACTCTGCAGGGTGCTTTTCTTTGCCTAGTTTTTTATACTGGGAGGTTCTCGAACCAGTTAATCGATTGTCCTGTGACCTATCCCTCACTTAAATTGAAGTAAGGGCTTCTTGACTAAAAATTAAATTTCTAATGTGATAATGCATCCTCCCTCTCTGCCACTTCTGTTCCCTGGAAAAAGAACTCTAAAATTTGTTTATAATTTTTTCCTTCCTTTGCCATACCTTGAGCTCCATTTTGACTCATTCCTACCCCATGACCATATCCTCCTCCATAGATTGTAAATGTAACCACCTGGTCAGAGTCTGGCTGACTACTCTCAACCACAATAAAAGCACTGGGAAGAGAATCCCATCCTGTCAAAATATTCCCATTTTGCTGTTCAATCTCTAAATCCTGATTTCCCAGCATAGCACGAATCTGTCCTTCTCCTCGGATTTCCTTGCTTCCTGTACTTCCCTCGACCAAAAGAACTTTTCCAATTCCTCCTGTGGAACGTTCCTTCATAGAAACCTTTGTGATATTGCCAATTCCTGTAACCTTTTGTTGAAGCTGTTTGCTAGTCAGCTTTGTCTTCCAGCGATAAAGCCCCATCTCAGACTCAAATCCATCAGGACAGCTCTTTATGTATTCTTCAAATGTTTGATTATCCGTCAAATCCATAGAGCCACCGCCTTCTTTTACGGTTATTCCTTTTAAATAAGGATAGTCTGATTGGTTTGCTCCCCAGATAGTACCATCTGTAGTATGTCCACAAGAAGTAGAAAAATAATAGATTTCTGCCACCTCCCCCTGATACATTACCATTTTTCCGTAAGTCTCATTGACTGCTGTGTCTGTATTAGGACTGGTCTCTATATTGTTATAAACCTGGAACTTGGTGCTATCATCTACATGAGCTCCATAATCTTTATAGCTGTTAGCCATAATTTGACGCCATGCATACGTTCTTGCACAGACTGCCTGAGCTTTTAAAGCCTCCTTTTCATAGCTAGAAGGCATTTCACTGGGAACGACTCTTTTTAAATAGTCTTCTAAGTACAGTTCATTTACCAAAACCAAACCATCGGGTTCCTGCTTAATCTCTAGTCGCCCTGGATATTCTGGGGTTCCATTTCCTCTGCTCAAGGTAGAAACTCGAATTCCCACACTTTCATCTGTTGGTCGAAAGGCTATCCTGTTTTTAGCGAGCTTGGAATCTCCAGAATGAAAGGTTACAGTATCTCCTACCTTAAAGCTCTGCTCCTTTTCTCCAATAACCATTACCCCAGGACTTAAAAATTCTAAGGTAATCGTATCATGAAAAATGGAATGAAAACCTGTGTCCATAACCAAAACTCTGATGGTTTCTGCTTCAAAAGGATGCATAGCCAAACCAGCACAGATACGCCCATCTGCAACAACAAACTCTTGGACATCAGAACCAACTACTACTGTGGATAAATTTTGCCTTCGGAATTCTCCATAAAGACGATACATTTGGAAATCTTCATCTAAAGCAAGCTGACCATACCCCTCAATTTCAATAAAATTTTCCCGAACTTCCAAGACCTTTCCTGATATTCGCTCTTTTTTGAGAACTACCTTTTTCACTTCTCCATCAGTCAAATAGATATCTGCCACCTGGTTTACCATTTCTTCTGGATTTTTAATCTTTGTTTTTATTGATAAATCTCTGGTAAGATATCC
>DEPC01000064.1 GCA_002358555.1 Hungatella sp. UBA3402
CTATGCAGAAAACCAGCCAGAGGATTATCCTACTACCTTGGGGGCATATCGGTTTGCAGAACTTGTGTATGAAAGAACAGGGGGAAAAATAGAGATTCAAGTAAATGCAGGAGGTATCCTGGGAGAAGAGCAGAGTACAATTGAACAGCTTCAGTTTGGTGGTATTGATTTTGCCAGAGTATCTTTGTCTTCTTTATCTGCTTTTATACCTAAGATGAATGTGCTGCAGATGCCTTATTTGTATACAGATGCAGACCATATGTGGAGGATATTGGAAGGAGAGATTGGAGATGATTTCTTAAATTCTCTAGATGGGTTTAATCTAGTTGCTTTATCTTGGTATGATGCAGGGGCAAGAAATTTCTACAGTGCCAAAAAACCTGTGGAAACTCTCGATGATATGAAGGGGATGAAGGTTCGAGTTCAAGAATCTGAATTGATGAAAGCTGCAGTTGAAGCATTAGGAGCTTCGGCGATACCTATGCCTTATGATAAAGTGTACTCAGCTCTGGAGACAGGAGCCATCGATGCAGCAGAAAATAATTGGCCTTCTTATGATTCTATGAGACATTATGAAGTAGCACCTTATTATACAGTTGATGAACATACGCGGGTGCCAGAGATGCAGTTGGTAGCAGAAGCCACCTGGAAGAAGCTGCCCAAAGAGTATCAGGATATTATCAGAGACTGTGCCAAAGAATCAGCAATTTATGAGAGAGAGCTGTGGGAGAAACGGATTCATGAGGCAGAAATGGAGGTTAAAAAAGCTGGCTGTGAGGTGATAGAATTGACACCAGAAGAAAAAGCCCGATTTCAAGAGGCTATGCTGCCCATCTATGGAGAGTATTGTAGTGACTATATGGACATTATTGAAAAGATTTTGGAAGAGGGAAAATGAGGTTTTCAGCTAAAGGCTGGAAGTTTCAAAGGAATATCGTGATATTGTCTAAATTTTATTTATTGATAGCCGGCTTCTTCCAGTATTTTTACAGCTCTAGAAAAATTTTCTGTTTTTGTTAGGATATAATCTGTGTTATAGGTAGAGACAGCAAAAATGCTGATACCATTTTCAGATAAAAGAGTAGAGATTGCGGAGAGAATTCCTACTAAGGAGAATTCTAATTCACCTTGTACCCGAAAAGCTTTCCAACCGTCTTCCCTTTGAAGTGTGTTAGAAGGTATATGGCTGGTTGTGCATACCAGCGATAGTTCTTCATCTGTTTTTCCTACAAAACAGAATTCATCACTAAAATCAACAAGAGATATGTCGTTTAGTTTACATATGGAAAAATCATGCTCAATTTTTTGTAGTTTCATTATTAAAGTCCTTTCCAATAAGTATATTCCCTTGAAGTATCAACCATCCGATGCAAATATGGCTATATCCTTTCACTCCTTTTATGATACAAGCATATCACAGAGAAGTAAAAGATACAACGGAAATTATCAGCCTGGTGCAATCAGATTTTTTATTTCAAAAAAGGATGGACACTGCTATAATTTCCGAGTATGATGATAAATGGGAATACTAGATAGAAGGAATGGTGATGACTTTATGAAACAAAAATTGGGAATTTCAAAAAATATAGACATGATTCATGGGCCGATTTTTCAGTCCCTGGTGCTTTTTGCCTTACCCCTCTTAGGTTCCAATATTTTCCAACAGTTCTATAATACTATGGATACCATGATTGTTGGCAATTATCTAGGAGATGCATCTCTGGCAGCAATAGGAGTGTGCACTCCTATCTATGATTTGCTGGTGGGATTTGCATTGGGTATTGGCAATGGATTGGCGATTGTGACAGCCAGAAGTTTTGGCTCTGGAGATATGGAGCAGTTAAAAAAATCCGTGTCCAGCTCGATTGTTATTGGGGTAATATCTTCTCTTTTGATTACTTTGATAGCACAACTTTGCTTGTATCCATTACTTAGATTGTTAAATACACCTAAAGAAATTATAGATGAAGCATATGAATACATTTCTACAGTAACTTTGTTTGTGATTGTAATGTTTGCCTATAATCTCTGTGCAGGGCTTTTGCGGGCCATTGGCAATAGTTTTATGCCATTGATGTTTTTGATTATATCCTCCTGTTTTAATATTGTGCTGGATATTATGTTTATTACGAACCTACATATGGGTGTCAAAGGCGCTGCTGTAGCTACTGTCATTGCCCAGGGGATTTCTGTGGTATTTTGTGTTATTTATATCCTTAAAAAAAGCAGAATACTTGTCCCTGAGAAACGCCATTTTGCAGTGGACAAAGAAATGTATTTGGAACTTTTGGGGCAAGGATTTTCCATGGGATTTATGAGCAGTATTGTGTCGGCTGGCTCTGTGATTTTGCAGTATGGAATCAATGGACTAGGATATCTAATCATTGCAGGCCATACAGCTGCCAGAAAACTCTATATGTTCAGCATTATGCCTGTGGTTGCTATGGGAATGGCATTTAGCACCTTTGTCTCTCAAAATAAGGGCGCAAATCAAGGGGAACGAATTCGCCAGGCAATGAAATGTATATATGTTTATAGTGCAGTGGTGACAGCAATAATCACTGTGCTGATGTGGGGGGCAGCTCCTATATTAGTAAAATGGATTTCTGGCTCCAATGAAACAGAAGTTCTTGAAAACAGTGCCATGTATCTTCGGATTGTATCGCCATTTTATGTAGTATTAGGAATTTTGCTGGCCACCAGAAATGCTCTTCAAGGATTGGGACAGAAGCTGCTGCCATTAGTGTCCAGTGTTATTGAGCTTTTAGGAAAGATTATCTTTGTGCTGGCGTTTATCCCCAAATTTGCATATATGGCAGTTATTCTCTGTGAGCCAGTTATCTGGTGTGTCATGACAATTCAGTTGGTCTATACTTTTTATCATAATTCCTATATAAAATCTTTTAAAAAGGCAGTCTAGCTATTGTGCTGCCTTTCTTCGTTGTTAGGGCATAGAACTGTTTTCCATTGAGGAGTTTTTCGTTGATCCGAAAAATGCAACTTTGGAAATCAGTATTTTCCTGATTGAACAAAGTTAAGTTAAGCAGTATACTTGATAGGAAAGTGGCATACTTCCACCAGTTAAGAAGTGGAAGATTTCCTGCTAGAAATGGTGAAAAAGTTGTAGAAAATCCAGGACAGTGAGTTGGAAGATGTGTAAGATAGAAAATACTTGTTTATAATTCCAGCAGTGATATTTGGTAAAACACAGTAGATAGAAATGGAGGAAAGTATAAATATGGAGGAAGAACAAGAGGTAAAGACAGGACTTGTGCTGGAAGGTGGCGGAATGCGGGGCATTTATACAGCAGGAGTTTTGGATATTATGATGGAGCATGGGATTTCTTTTGATGGGGTTATTGGGGTGTCAGCAGGAGCAATTCATGGTTGTTCCTTTATGTCAGGACAGATTGGTCGAAGCATCCGCTTCTATAAGAAATATTGTACAGACCGGCGATTCATGAGTTTTCGCAATATCATACGCACAGGAGATATTGTTGATGAGCAATTTTGCTATCATGAGCTGCCAGAAACTCTTGACCCCTATGATTATGATACCTTTGAACATCGCAAAGGTAAATTTTATGTCACTTGCACCAATCTAGTAACAGGAAAAGCAGAGTATTTGGAGATTACAGATATCCGGCAGCAGATTGACTTAGTGCGCGCCTCGGCCTCTCTGCCATATGTGTCCAGGATTGTAGAATATGATGGCAAGAAACTGTTAGATGGGGGATGTTCAGATAGTATTCCTGTCAACCAATTTATGAAGATGGGATATGAAAAAAATGTAGTGGTTTTGACACGTCATAAAGAATATAGCAAGGAGCCAGAAAATGCCGGTATGGCAAAGATGTACTATAGAAAATATCCTCGATTTGTGGCAGCCATGAAGAGTCGTCACAAAGTATATAATAATACTAGGAAGCTTATTAAACGTCTGGAGGAAGCAGGAAAGGTATTTGTCATTTCTCCAAGTAGACAATTAGCGGTAGGTCGTACCTGTCATGATGCAGAAGTATTACAGAGGGCTTATGATTTAGGAAGACAGGATACTATGAGACAGTTGGGAAATTTAGAGGTATTTTTGGAGCGTAAGTGATACGGTAGCATCATTTTAGAAATGCAGGGATTCTTGTTGCAAATGATAACAGGAAAGTATTTCCAGCATTTTGCAGCTTGTCCTTGCATAACTGGTTTGTTCCATATATAATAAAAGTAGTTCAAAATTTTAAGATACCAAACAACACAGAGGAATCAATTATTTGTCAGCTACCCACGACTTAAAGGTCATGAGCTTGTGACTGTCTAGTCGTAGTAATGGATTATCCCTTTGACCTTTAACTCCAATAGGTATTGCTACCTAAAATGCCTTTGGAGCAATCGCTCTGGGCGGTTTTCTCTATGCATGGATTATAACATAAGATAATGTTTTGCGCAAGAATTTACATGGCTTGGCCCACAACAATAGAAAGGATTTTAATTATGAATATAAATACAGATATAGCTTCTGATAAACCATTAACCATAGCAGTAGCAGGAACAGGTTATGTGGGACTGTCTCTAGCTGTACTTTTATCTCAGAACCATAAAGTCTATGCAGTGGATATTGTGCCAGAGAAGGTAGAAAAAATTAATTCCCATATTTCTCCGATTCAGGACCCAGAAATTGAGGATTATCTTACAAACAGAAAGTTGGATTTGACAGCTACTTTAGATGGCGCCAAGGCTTATAAGGAAGCAGATTATGTAATTATTGCTGCTCCCACGAATTATGACAGTCGGAAGAATTTTTTTGATACTTCATCGGTAGAGCAGGTAATTAAACTGGTGATGGACTCGAATCCTGATGCCATTATGGTCATCAAATCTACAGTGCCAGTAGGTTATACAATATCTGTCAGGGAAAGGTTTAAAACCTCTAATATCCTGTTTAGCCCTGAGTTTTTGAGGGAATCAAAGGCATTGTATGATAACCTATATCCAAGTAGAATTATTGTGGGGGTAGATGAGACAGACCAGCGTCTTGTTCTAGCGGCACATAAGTTTGCAGGTTTATTGCAGGAGGGAGCATTAAAGAAATCCATTGACACATTGTTTATGGGTTTTACAGAGGCAGAGGCAGTAAAACTGTTTGCCAATACTTATCTTGCCCTGAGAGTTTCCTATTTTAATGAGTTGGATACTTATGCAGAGATGAAAGGATTAAATACGCAAGCTATTATCAATGGGGTGTGTTTAGATCCAAGAATTGGCTCCCACTACAATAATCCTTCCTTTGGATATGGAGGATATTGTCTACCCAAGGACACCAAACAGCTTTTGGCCAACTATTCTGATGTGCCAGAGAATTTGATTGAGGCTATTGTCGAGAGCAACCGAACCAGAAAGGATTTCATTGCAGATAGAGTACTCACTATGGCAGGATATTATGATTATTACAGCCGCAATGATTATGACAGGAATAAAGAGCGCTCTTGTATTGTGGGGGTATACCGATTGACTATGAAAAGTAATTCTGACAATTTCCGTCAATCTTCTATTCAAGGGGTTATGAAGCGGATTAAAGCAAAAGGTGCCAGAGTGGTGGTCTATGAGCCTACTCTTGAAGATGGCAGTACATTTTTTGGCAGTCAGGTAGTAAATGATTTGGAACGATTTAAAGGAATGTGTGACTGTATTATTGCTAACCGGTATGATGAAGTGCTGGATGATGTAAATGAAAAGGTGTATACCAGGGATTTATTCAGGAGGGATTGATTTTCAGAGGGGATTTTTAAGGTTCTTGACAGGAAACAGAGTTAAAAGGCAGACAGATGAGCAGCTATGAGGAAAAGAGGACAACAATATGCCTGTATTTCGACTGAATAAAGAAGATGTGATTTTTCCAAGCCCAAGGCTTGCAGAGGACAACGGACTATTAGCAGTAGGAGGAGATTTAAGTGTCAACCGGCTTTTGCTGGCATATGACCATGGTATCTTTCCATGGTATAACCCAGGGGAAGAAATTCTGTGGTGGTGCCCAAAAGAGAGATTTTTAATTTTTCCCGAGGAAATCCATATTTCTCACTCTATGAAAAAACATATGAGAAAACATAAGTTTCGCATTATTTTAAACAGAGACTTTCAAGATACCATGCATCGCTGTCGGATGAAACGAGAAGACGAGGAGGGAACCTGGATTAGTGATGAGATGGAGGAAGCATACTATGAGCTGCACAAAGAAGGATATGCTGTTAGTGTAGAAGCCTATGAAGACGGAAAGCTGGCTGGCGGTCTTTATGGGGTGTCTCTGGGAAAATGCTTTTTCGGAGAGAGTATGTTTTCAGAGATGGAAAATGGCTCTAAGGTGGCATTGATTGCATTTTCAAAATTTTTGGAAGGCAAAGAATTTTTGTTTATTGACTGCCAATTCCATACTGAACATTTGGAGCGTATGGGAGGAAGATATGTACCTTGGGAGCAGTTCGAGTATCTTTTGCGGGAAGGGATAGGAAGCTGATATTTCTTGTTGACAAATCCCTGTTTGACTGTTATATTTTACACGTAGACGAGGACGTTACGAAGCCATTGAGAAATGGCTCTTGTAACGTCTTTTTTGATAAGAGCGCATGTTTAAAGCATGGCTCTGTGCTTGACAGTTGGCAGTAACTTATAATATCATAAAGGGTAATTGAGAAGGAGATGGAAAAATGGTGAGATACAGCAGGCAAGATATTATCCGCATGGTAGAGGAGGAAGATGTAGAGTTTATCCGACTTCAGTTTACAGATATTTTTGGGATGCTGAAAAATGTAGCAATTACAGCTGGACAACTTGAAAAAGCATTGGATAACCGCTGTATGTTTGACGGGTCTGCGATTGAGGGATTTGTCAGAAAAGAAGAAACCGATATGTATTTATATCCAGATTTGGATACTTTTGAGATATTTCCCTGGAGGCCCCAGCAGGGAAAGGTGGCAAGATTAATTTGTGATGTCCATTGTCCTGATGGGAGTCCCTTTGAGGGGGACCCCAGATATGTACTCAAAAAAGCACTAAAAGAAGCTGAAGATATGGGATATCAGTTCAATGTAGGGCCAGAATGTGAATTTTTCTTATTCCATACAGACGAAGAAGGGCGACCTACTACCACTACCCATGAGACAGCGGGATATTTTGATGTGGGGCCTATTGATTTGGCTGAAAATGTGCGCAGAGATATTGTGCTAAATTTGGAAGATATGGGATTTGAGATTGAGTCTTCCCACCATGAGATTGCCCCAGCTCAGCATGAGGTGGATTTTCAGTATGAAAGAGGGTTAAAAGCAGCAGATAATATCTTGACTTTTAAGATGGCAGTCAAGACGATTGCTAAGAGACATGGGCTTCATGCAACATTTATGCCCAAGCCAAAGGCAGGAGTCAACGGATCAGGGATGCATATCAATATGTCATTAGAAGATGCATTTGGAAAGAATTTATTTGCAGACAGTTCGGATGAAAAGGGACTCAGCAAACTGGCCTATCAGTTTATGGCAGGAATTTTAAACCATATAAAATCCATGACAATTCTGATGAATCCGCTGGTTAACTCTTATAAACGGCTGATTCCTGGCTATGATGCCCCAACTCATATTGCCTGGTCAACCGTATCCAATCGAGGTCAGTTAATCCGCATCCCTACATCTAAAGATGCAAGTACAAGAATTGAGTTGAGAAGTCCTGATGCAGCTATGAACCCATATTTAGCTCTGGCTGCCTGTCTGGCAGCAGGACTAGATGGCATCAAGAAAGATATGACTCCTCCAGAATCCATCAGCAGGAATGTTTTAGCTATGACAGAGGAGGAGCTTAAACAAAGAGGTATCAATCAGCTTCCAGAGACTCTTGGAGAAGCGATTGAGGAATTTGAAAATGATTCATTTTTGAAAGAAGTTCTGGGAATGCATATTTATAGTAAGTACCTGGCAGCAAAGAAAGAGGAGTGGAATGAATTCCGTTCTCAAGTGACAGACTGGGAGATTGGACAATATCTTTTTAAATTTTGATTAGTGCCTCCATCTGGCAGGCTCCGGTGAATCAAGGAATTTTCCTGGAGGTGAGATATGTGACCAACATTATAGTGGCGTTTTCCAAACAGGAAAATGCAAAGAACGTAAAAAATATACTTATGCGTAATGGATTTCAGGTAGTTGCAGTCTGCACCTCAGGCGCCCAGGTTCTTAACAGCCTGGAAGGTCTAAATGGCGGGATTGTAGTCAGTGGTTACAGATTTGAGGATATGTTGTATCAAGATGTCCGTGACGATATGCCAAAAGGGGTGGAGATGCTTTTAGTAGCATCACCTAACCGATTTGGTGGTATGATGCCTCAAGATA
>DEPC01000094.1 GCA_002358555.1 Hungatella sp. UBA3402
CGCAGCCCGCAAGCTGCGTTAGCGGCAAACTTCCTCTGTATGGGGCTGTGCATCAAAAAGAGGTGCAAATCATCTTCGCACCTCTCAAAAATCTAATCAATTTTTAAAACTATGAACTGGTGCAGGAATCCTTCCTCCTCTACTTATAAATCGTTCACAAGAATAAGGATTTACTGGCATTACTGGAGCATAGCCCAAAAGTCCACCAAATTCCACAGTATCTCCAACGCCCTTTCCTGCCACTGGAATTAGACGAACAGCTGTAGTTTTCTGATTAATCATGCCAATAGCCGCCTCATCAGCAATAATGCCTGACAATGTACTTGCCGTGGTATCTCCTGGAACCGCAATCATATCAAGCCCCACAGAGCATACACAAGTCATAGCTTCTAGCTTTTCCAAGGTCAAAGCTCCAGCAGAAACTGCATCAATCATTCCTTGGTCTTCACTAACTGGAATGAATGCTCCACTTAATCCCCCCACATAGGAAGATGCCATAATTCCTCCCTTTTTCACTTGGTCATTGAGCATAGCTAACGCTGCTGTAGTACCTGGAGCTCCCACTTTTTCTAAGCCAATCTCCTCTAAAATTTCTGCTACACTATCTCCTACTGCCGGAGTGGGTGCCAAGGATAAATCAATAATTCCAAAGGGAATTCCTAGACGTTTAGAAGCTTCCTGAGCTACCAACTGTCCCACACGGGTAATCTTAAACGCTGTCTTCTTGATGGTTTCACATAGTATCTCGAAATTTTCACCACGCGCCTGCTCTAAGGCAGTCTTTACCACACCAGGTCCACTGACCCCTACATTAATAATCGCATCTGCTTCTGTTACGCCATGAAATGCTCCTGCCATAAAAGGGTTGTCGTCTGGTGCATTACAGAACACCACTAATTTTGCACAACCCAAAGAATCCTGTTCTTTTGTAGCATCTGCGGTATCTCTAATCACTTGTCCCATAAGATTAACTGCATCCATATTAAGTCCTGTTTTGGTAGAACCTACATTTACAGAACTGCACACCCTCTCTGTCACTGCTAATGCATATGGGATTGAGCGGATCAAATTTTCATCTGCCCTAGTCATTCCCTTGCTTACCAAAGCAGAATATCCTCCCAGAAAATTAACCCCCACTTCCTTAGCTGCTCTATCCAAAGTCTTTGCAATAGCAACAAAATCTTCGGGAGTTTTGCAGGCACAGCCTCCTACCAAAGCTATCGGAGTAACAGAAATCCTCTTATTAACAATAGGTACTCCAAAATCTCTGGCAATCGCTTCTCCTGTTGATACCAGATTCTTTGCAGTAGAAGTAATCTTATTGTAAATTTTTTCATTCAGTGCAGATAAATCATCATCACAACAATCCAACAAACTGATACCCATGGTAATAGTGCGGACATCTAGCTTTTCCTGCTCAATCATATTGTTTGTCTCGATGACTTCAAACATATTTAACATACAGTTTCTCCATTCTTTTCCTGCTCAGTCTTTCAATCTCCTCACAATGGTCTTTATGAGTTTTAGATTCGATGCATTTTTGTGAATATCTCTTCCCGTTGACATTTAATCCTCACACCGATTTGGGTACCCAGTTTTTCCAAATCAGCAGATATTTCCTCAAAAGGTTTTTGCGACTTCTCCATATCTACAATCATCATCATATTGAAAAATTCCTGTACAATGGTCTGGGAAATATCCAGGATATTGACCTGGCTCTCAGCAAGATAGGTACATACTTTCGCAATAATTCCAACTGTATCCTTTCCTACCACTGTAATAATAACCTTATTCATGACTAATTTCTCCTTTTCTTATATAGTAACGATTTCAGACATCATATCTCTTTTGGCCACAGATATACAAAAATCCTTTGACTGATACTTATGGTCTCCTTGGTCAATTTCCAGTTTTACAGTCTCATAAGCCAGCTTTTCATAATTATTTTCCTTGCTTAAATGTCCCAACAAAATATATTTCATCTTATCATGAAGGATATAATTCAATAATTTTCCAGCATTGTCATTGGATAAATGTCCATAGTCGCTTAAAATTCTCTGTTTCAAATAATAAGGATAAGGCCCTGTTTCCAGCATCCGAACATCATGATTAGACTCTAGAAGCAGAGCATCCAGCCTTTGAAGGTGTTCAATAATATACTGGTCAAAATGCCCCAAGTCTGTAACTACTGCCACAGACTTGTATGTATTAGAAATCCGGTATGCTACCGGATTCGCTGCATCATGGTCAATCCGAAATGGCTCTATCTTCATATCGCCAATAGAAAATTCTGTATCAGGCAAAATAGGACTAAAAAGCTCCTTTGGATATTCTCCCAAATATTTCATTGTTTCTATTTCTTTCCATGTTTCCTTTGTTCCATAGATAGGAATCCCATGTTTTCTTGCCAGAACTCCCAGTCCCTTTACATGGTCTGAGTGTTCATGGGTGATTACTACTCCATCTAGCTCACTGCCTTTAATTCCAATTTCATTTAGCCCCTGTTCTATCCTCTTGTTGCTAATTCCGACATCTACCAGGATATGGGTATTATCTGTGCCTATATAGATACAGTTGCCGCTGCTTCCACTGGCAATACTTACTAATCTCATATGATAGACTCTTTTCTCTTTATTTATCTCTGAATGTGCGGTCTAAAAATGGCTCGAAGCTGTTGCAATACTTGTTCTATGGACCCATTATTATCAATAATATAATCTGCACTTTTTCGATATTCCTCATCTGATGGCTGACTTTCCATAATCTGATAACATTTCTGCTTAGAATATCCTCGATGTTCCATCAACCTTTGAATTCGGTTTTCTCTCAGAGTATAAACATACCATATTTCATGGAAAATGTCACCTGGATTTTCTGGTAATATGGCAGACTCCACAACTAAAATCGGAGAGTTTTGCTCCTTTATCCATTGCTGCACGCTTTTCCACACGAACGGATGAATCAGGCTGTTTATCTTATCTCTAGTCGCCTTATCCCTAAAAATAAGTTCAGCCAAAGCCTCTTTCTTTAACTCCCCATCTTCATTTACGATTTCTTTTCCAAAGGCTTTCACAATCGCATCATATCCTGGTTTTCCTGGCCTTTCCAGTTTTTTTGCCACCAAATCAGTCTGGATTATCTCTGCGCGATATTCCAGTTTTAATAATTCCAAAATCCGACTTTTTCCAGAGCCTACACCGCCGGTTAGGGCGATGATATGTTTATCCATCATTGTCCATTCCGCCCTATCAGTTTTTTCTATTTCGCATCATACCAACTTTCTCCGCTGCATGCTTCCACTTCCAGAGAAACCTTTAATGTTGCAGCTCCTTTCATTTTCTCCTCTAAAATCTTAATTACTTCCTCGGTTTCCTCTTTCCATGTCTCTACCAAAAGTTCATCATGCACCTGGAGCACAATTCTAGATTTTAGATTTTTTCTTTGCAGCTCCCTGTCCACCTCAATCATAGCAATTTTCATAATGTCTGCTGCAGTACCCTGAATCGGTGAGTTCATGGCTACCCGTTCTCCAAAGGATTTTTTATTGAAATTCCCTGATTTTAATTCTGGGATAGGTCTTCGCCGCTTAAACATACTGGTTACATATCCATTTGCCTTTCCATCTTCTACCAGTTTCTCTAAAAATGTTTTGACTCTTGGATAAGTTTCAAAATATTTTTCAATATATTCTACAGCCTCTTCTCGGCTGATGCTCAAATCTTCACTAAGTCCAAAAGCACTAATTCCATATACAATTCCAAAATTTACTGCCTTGGCATTGCGCCTCTGCAGGGCTGTCACTTCTTCTAAAGGAATATGAAATACTTGAGAAGCAGTAATTGCATGGATATCTTGTGCCTGTTTATATGCCTCAATCAGTCTTTCATCTCCTGACATATGTGCCAGCACTCTCAATTCTATCTGAGAATAATCTGCATCTACAAAGGTATACCCATCTTCTGGAACCAAGACCTTTCGGATTTGCCGTCCTAACTCCATTCTCACAGGAATGTTTTGCAAATTTGGTTCTGTGCTGCTGATTCTCCCTGTAGCTGTAATTGTCTGATTAAATGTGCCATGGATTCTTCCATCTTCCTGGATAAAATGATATAAACCTTCTGCATACGTAGAATTCAGTTTCGTAAGCTGCCGATAATTCAAAATCTTTCTGACCATTGGATAATCAGGAGCTAACTTTTCCAATACATCTGCTGCTGTGGAATATCCTGTTTTTGTCTTTTTTCCATGAGGAAGTTTTATCTTTTCAAACAATATCTCTCCCAACTGTTTCGGAGAATTGATATTAAAAGCTTCTCCAGCCAGTTCATGGATTTCCTTTTCCAATGCCTCAATCTGGATTTTCAGCTTATCTCCATACTCCTTTAGCCGTTCCTTCTCTACTCGGATACCTGCCTGCTCCATTCGATATAAACTGTAAATCAATGGCATTTCTACTTCAACAAATAATTGCCACATTTCCAATTCTTTGAGTTTTTCTGTCAGAATCTCTGCAGATTTCCACGCAATATATCCCATATAGCAGATACAAGCGCTTGCCTTTTCCTCTCTATCCAAAAACATCTTCCCAAGCATAGCCTTCTTTCCGAGCAAATCCTCCTCAGATGGCACTGTCAATCCCAGATAATCCCTTGCCAAGTCATCATAATGGTAAGTATCTTTAAGAGGATTCAAAAGATATCCTGCTACCCCTACATCTAAAACTCCGCTGTCATCTTTCAACTTTAAGTAGGGAAGTTGTGCCTTCAAATCCAAAGTAGTCTTACAGTTAGCTTCTTTTACTAATTGTTCCATTCTTCCAGTCAGATATTCTCCAGTCAGAAATCCTTCAGCACCAATCGCATAGCAGTCTTCCTCTCCAAAACAAAGGGCTGCTCCAAAAATTTGTCCTCCTTCTATAATCAGTTGAAATCCTAGTTTTTCTGCTTGTAAAGCCTTTTGAAAAATAATTTCTGCCTCAGAAAAATCCCTGATTGTCCGAAAATATTTCTCTATTCCTGGAGTTTTCATACTTCCTGCATCAAACCTCGCCAAAATTGATTTAAACTCCATTCGCTTCATATATTCATAAGCTTCCTGAGTATATAAGTTCTGGATTTCCATAGCTTCATAGGAAAATGAAATAGGACAGTCAATACAAATAGTTGCCAGCTTTTTGCTCATCTGAGCCATATCATAATGTTCTTTCAAAGCCTTCTGTGCCCGCGGCGGTTTCACTTCCGAAAGATGAGCATAAGTATTTTCAATGCTTTCATAGGCAGCAATCAAATTGATAGCAGTTTTCTCTCCGATGGATGGCACTCCTGGAATATTGTCAGATTGGTCTCCCATCAAAGCCTTCACATCAATAAACTGAAGAGGTGTTACTTGATATTCTTCTTCTACATCTTTTGGATAATAGTCTTTTACTTGTGTTGTTCCTTTGCTGGTTTTAGGAATCCGTATCTTAATATGCTCATCTGCTATCTGTAGCAAATCTCTGTCACCAGATACAATAACAATTTCTACTCCTTCCGCCACATTTTTCTTGGCCAAAGTACCCAAAATATCATCTGCTTCATATCCGGCGAGAGTCATAATAGGAATTCCCATAGCACTTAATACTTCTTTCATTAAAGGTACTTGCTCCACCAATTCTTGTGGCATAGGCTTTCTGGTTCCTTTGTAGGCAGCATACATTTTATGGCGGAAGGTGGGTTCCGACAAATCAAACGCCACTGCCAAATGGTCTGCCTGTTCTTCCTCTAGAATTTTAAACATAATATTGAGAAATCCATATACTGCATTGGTATGAAGTCCCTCGGAATTGGTCAACGGCGGTATCCCATAAAAAGCTCTGTTTAAAATGCTGTGTCCATCAATTAACACCAATTTATTTTTCATTGCACCAGTCTCCCTCACCATTTCTATCTAATTGGTTTTAAATTCCTTGTTGCCACCAAATTCTCATCTGCAAAAGAAACATCACTACAAGACTCATGGCAATCAAAGTATCTGCTGCATACCGAAGAGCACTGAGCAAATGTACCCGATAAATCTGCTGTCTAGATGTAATGATGTCTGCTTCCATATCCCCTTTGATATTATAACGGTCTGTATCTGTGTCGGAATCTAACTGCCGGATTCCTTCTTCTACCATATAATAAATCTCTAGTTCTTCCCTGCAATTCTCACATCCATCGATATGTTCCAGAAAATCTTCCATTTCCTGAATATCTATCTCATGGCGGATATAAGGCATTACCAGACTTTCTGCCTCTTTGCATGTCAAAGCAAATACCTCCTCTCAGATTTTTTGTTTGTCTGCTTTTTATTATACCATTTCTTTCCTATTTGTCACCATTCCTTTTTAGTACAAACAAGTTGGGGGTGTTGCAAAATGATAGATTTCTACAATATTTTGCAACAACCCCTTTTATCCTATAATAGAATCCTTTTCCAGCATTATTGGTATATCAGTTCACTCCCCCATTTTATAGTTCTCTTTAAACTCCTTTAGTCTCTCTATGGAATGTTCTGTCTGCTGCCCATCCACATTTACCTCAGCTAGCATATTCCCTTCCTCATAATAGATTGGAACCAATATCCCATACTCAATCAAATCACAGGTTAAACTCCATTCTCTTGCTTCTTCCTTTATAAAACCGGCCTGTGCATAGATATAGTCGGTCTGTGCATAATCTAAAAATTCCACAAAATTGTCCATAGTACTCACCAACACCACATTGCCCCATGAGCCAATAATATCCAAATAAGATTGTGTATTACAAGGAAATGCCAACATAGCTGGATGTTCTCCAATCACGATAAGTCTAGTCTTGGGGTCCTTGGCCACAATCTCCCATATGGTTCCATTTCCAGTATCAGTCATTCTCTGTTGCTCCTCTGCTTTATGGTCATAATACCCCTTATGACTCCAGGATACAGGAGTGAATCCTATGGTTCCACTCCAATTAGTCAGACAAGTAACCACTGCTGAAAACAGAATGATAGGTATCATAAGACCATAAATTCCCCTCTGCAACCCTTTTCCATTCAGCCGATAAATGAGTCGGAACACATAGATTGTCAACAGTACATAAAACAACATAAAATAATTTCCATCCACTTGAGTCAGCAAAACTAAACTGATGCCAGAGCAGATAAAAAATGGAATAAATATTGTGTGGAGATAGCCATCCAGCATCCTCTCATATCTGGTATGTTCCCTTTTTTTTAAAATATACCACATTACCCAGGTACATAATAAAAATAATACCCCCACACTTCCCCAGGCTAAAATGACATGTTCCATATCAACTCCCTGGGGTTCTAAAAGCACTCCATAAATTCGTTTTAAGCTGTCCATTACCCATTGTCTTTTGGACATCCCTGAGCTGCTATTGGGTATTTTCTGGACACTGTAGGGATACTTTAACTCAAATCCCAGCTTAGTAAGGATAGAAGAAAACACGGAAGTCACTGGAAGCCCTGTAATCAGTAGAGTTCTTGCCCATATTCCTATCAAGGCAGCTAGAGCTAGAGCCACAGTAACAATCGCTATTCTTCCTTCTTTTCCCTTCCAGTTGAAAACTAGCCTTTTTGTCACTATCAGATAAATCCCACTCATTCCCAATATTGCTGTGGAAAATACCAATGCTGTTGGCTTTAAGGTCCAGCTAAAGAAAAAAGCTGCCAGACTATACCACAAGGCCTGTCTTTCTCCTTTTAAATACAAGAGGAGTTCATAAATCATCATCAACTGAAAGTACAAGGTCGAAATATCGCTCTTTGCTGTAATTCCCATATTCATGATTCCTGGCATGGAGGCTAAAAAAACCACAAGAATCTTAGACCAATTCCCTATATAAATTTTGCCTATACGGTAAGACATGGCCAAAATTCCAACCAGAAGCCACAAATTAAAACAGATTCCAAAACTGTAGGAAGGGAGAGCCGCAAGAGGAAGTGTCAATACCTCCATTCCTTTAGAATAGGTATAGACAATAGCAATTGTACCCATATTTTCATAGATACCTCTGCCATTATCCAAGATGTAAGGGGATCGAACTCCATACCACAGACTGTCAAAATCTAGAGCAATATTCATACGCCCTGCCTGAATACAGAAAAAAACCAACACTGCCGCTGCCATACATGCCTCATAAAGCTTTTGCCAGCTCCTTTTTGCTGTCCCTAAACGGTTTGAAGTAACATCTCTAGAACTCCAGATTTTTCTTATCCAGTCTTTTCCCCCGTTAAATCGGTTTTTCCAAAACATATTATCCAGGAACATAATTCCTGCTGTAAGCAGCATAAATATCCAAAGATACAAAATTCTCCCAATTCCTAATGCTGACATCAGACAAAAAAAGCATACAACAAAAAGACTGCCTGTCAGAAATTCTCGGCCAAGGTTTTTTTCCTTTACCCCTGCCAATCGATACCGAAGCCAGCCTCCTGCTGTACATAAATATCCCATATAAATACCTGCAATTACTACTGGAACCAACATTCTGTGAATCCATAAAAAAATGGCCATTATGATTGTTGTTCCTATTGTCCGAATGGATAAGGCTACAGGCAGCCTTAATATCAAAACCCACAGGCAAAAAAGCACTGCTAGTTCCGTCATCATCGCTCGATATTCTTCTCGTACTCGGTATTGGGCCAGAATTCCTCTCACCAAGAGGCGGTCCCATGAATAACAAATCGCCCCAATCGCTATGGCCCCAAGTATCAGAAAAATAATCTTCTCTCTTATGGTCATATCTTTCATGTTCAAATCTCCTGTTTTATCTTTACTAGTATATCCAGTTCTTATTTATCCAGTAGATTCTATCACAATTATCACAGACATGCCATAAGAAAAATTGATTTCTCTTATTCTTTCCCGTCAAAACAATAAGTACATACCTTACATTTAGGTAAGCCAATGGACTCCACCAAATCATCTAATCGATGATACCGAAGACTTGTAAAATTCTGCCGCTTGCAAATCTCAGAACACATACACTCATATCTTTCGCTTGTAGGGTCTGCATATTCTTCTAAGACTTCCTCCGCCTTGTCCCCTTCTTTTTCCAGAATTACCTGTCTAGTAATCAAATCTAATTCTGACTTAGAACGAGAAAAGTTCAAATATCTACATCCAAATAACAGAGGCGGACAGGCAGGTCGCACATGAACTTCCTTTGCCCCACTCTGGTATAAAAATTCGGTTGTCTCCCGAAGCTGAGTTCCCCGCACAATAGAATCATCAATTAACAAGAGCTTTTTATCTTCAATAAGCGCCTTTACTGGAATAAGTTTCATGCGGGCAATTAAATTTCTCTGTTCCTGGTTAGTAGGCATAAAGGACCTTGGCCATGTAGGAGTGTATTTGATAAATGGTCTTGCAAATGGAATATTAGATGCATTGGCATACCCAATCGCATGGGCAATCCCTGAATCTGGCACCCCTGCCACCATATCTGGATGCACATTTCCAGCTTCTTCATCCCGTCTGGCCAACATACTGCCGCATCGATAGCGCATCATTTCTACATTGATGCCTTCATAAGAGGACGTTGGATATCCATAATAAACCCAAAGGAATGAACAGATCCTCATCTCTTCCTGTGGAGGACAGACATCTTCTATACCATCTGGAGTAATCATAACGATTTCCCCTGGTCCTAATTCTCGATAATCTTGGTATCCCAAATTAATATAGGCAAAGTTTTCAAAGGAAACACAATAGGCATCCTCTTTTTTCCCCAAAATCAGAGGAGTTCTTCCAAATCTATCCCTAGCCGCAAAAATTCCTTCCTTGGTCATTAAAAGTAAAGTCATAGACCCATCCACAATCTCTTGAACATATTGGATGCCTTGAGCGATGGTCTCTTTTTTACAAATCAAGGCTGCCACTAGTTCTGTGGCATTGACCTGGCCGCTGCTCATCTCCTGAAAATGAGTGTTCCCATGAGCATAAACTTTTTCTAATAACTGATTAAAATTGTTGATTTTTCCTACTGTGGCAATGGCAAAGCTGCCTAAATGAGATTGAATTAGCAAGGGCTGTGGCTCAAAATCAGAAATACTGGCAATTCCCATATTGCCCTCCATCTCCTGCACATCCCGTTCAAATTTTGTCCGAAAAGGGGAATTTTCAATATTATGAATAGCTCGATTAAATCCTTTCGGGCCATAGGTAGCCATACCACCTCTCCTAGTCCCTAAATGTGAATGATAGTCAACTCCATAAAACAGTTCCAATGCACAACTTCTTTTGGAAATAACTCCAAAAATACCGCCCATATTTGCTCTCCTTTTTATAAGGAATTGTCCGTAAGTAAAATGGATTCTTTCCTTTGCAATTTACAATACCTTTCATTTTTTAGCATGGTATAGTATAGCACGTTCCCCATTGACTCGTAAAGAGTAAAATTTATTCTGTCGGTTCTACAGATAATCCGGTTTCCATTTTTAATACTCCATCAGAAATTGGCACTTGTCTTAATTCTACCTTGGCTGTTAGGATAATCGATGCGCCAATCCCTGCTAGACATAAGATACGGATTCCAGCACCTAAATAGTCTGATATCTGTACCTTTTCCCATCGAAAACTTAACCGCCCTTCTGCCATTGCTTGACGAACCTCTTTATTTTCTGGACTAAAGGTCAAGATTTCATTTCTCAGAAGTCCAGCTTCCTGTTCTTTGCCCAAATATTCTTTTAACTCTACCATAAGTCCTAAAACGG
>DEPC01000249.1 GCA_002358555.1 Hungatella sp. UBA3402
TAATTCCCCAACATCTTTTAAGAATTGAATTATCTTCTTAATTTGGTAAGTATATAATTCTTTACCTGGATGTGGTTCATCAAATTGCAGTATCTTTTTTGTACTTTCATGATAATAACTAATACTTGAGCCTCTGCCGCCATAACCCTTTTCGCATCCACTTTTGCTCATTAGAACATCTAGTTCTGCTATGGTAAAGTTTTTTGGTATTGGCTTTCTACATAATTTTTCTAACAAATCTTTTTTCTTTGGCATAGATACCTCCAAATTGCAACTATAATTCAGTTACAATTAAATTATACATCAAACTTTAAACTTTGTCAACAAAAAAGAGACTGTTGTAATATAGAGTAATTCAACAATATATGGCAATAATATCAAGGATATCTATGCGATATATTGTATAAATCTATCATTTTACAACAGTCCTATTTATTATTCACAGAATGGCTGATAACTGGTATCAATGATTAAAAAACACCTCTAAGCTTTCTCTGTCTCAAACCAGAGATGCCGAAAAAGTAATCAAAAAACCAGAAATAACAGGGTAATAAAATAAAAAGGATGGTTGACTTAAAGCTGTGAAAAAGCATATACAGATATGCCATAAGAAAAGCAGATATCTCTGTTTTGTTTAATTGTTGCTGTACTCCAAAAATTTCAAAATAATAAACGCCAAGTACTACTTCTTTTCTTATTAGGTACATCACTGCTATATAGGCTATATAAAAGACTAAGTATTTGGTTCCTTCCGAACGTATTGAATTCTTAATATGGTTTAATCCGCAATACCAGATAACTATAGGGGCAGGCAAAAAGAGAAGTATATCGCATAAAAAATAAACAGAATCTTGCTGCAGCCCTTTTTGAATTGCTACATAGCCGATTGTATATATAAATTGGACAATCGCATAATATACCATAATAAATACAAAAACTGCTCCCAGTTTCGTCAATTGTTTAATAGAAAAACTCATTTTCATCCCCTTTCATTAAATACTACACCAATTTATAGCTTTTTCTTTAAAATGTTAGTTCATAACATAACTATATAATCGATAAATTTAATTCTCAGAATTTTAAAATATTTAGAATTATCACCATTTCATGAATTTCCATTCCCAATTTTGCTCTCTCCATATATATTGGTACTGTATATAAAATGGTTTCTAGCAAAGTTAGCGTTTTTCATGGATGTATAATGCCAGTTCGCTAATTCTGTTTAATAGCTCTTTATGCTTAATTCCAGTAATTCTGTATACATTGAAACTATGCGGGGTTGTCGCATTAAGCTTTAATGATACAAGATATAGTATAAATCGCAACACAGTACTAGACGATATTGTATGTATTTGGCTTAATGCGACAGCCCCATAAAAACTATCTGCTATCTTTTTAAAGTAAGAAAAGGAGTGTAAACTGTATTATCATATACAGGATAGAAATAGAAAAAATCAATAATGGGTACAGTTGTAACTGTTGTTTTAGGATAAAATTCGATATTCCAATCGCTCTTTAATTCCATACCTAAAGAGCTAATATTGCCTGAAAGTGAAGTTTTCGAATAAGTAATGCTGCTGGAAGAACTAGAACTTGTAACACAACCTCCATTAAAGCTAATAGGTAAATCACAAAGAGTAATTCTTGTAACAAGAGCCTCATCTGGTAATAGTGCTTCATTAGTAAGTGAAAAAGGTCTTATTATCGTTCCACTGGTATTCACTGGGTCAAATGTTACATATGACTGTCCAGCAGTCAACATTGGCGTTCCTACCAATAAGGTATATTTGTTATCATTTTCCGAAGCTCCAACTATATGAATATAGTAAGTGTCGCCCTCTGAATCAAATTTAATAACATTATATCTAGTGCCATATGTTCTAGGGATTATTTGATTATTTTTTGAATCAAACATCTCAACATAGGTAGCATTATCACCATAAGAATGTACAACAGTTAAGTATTGTTCCCCTTTTGGAAGCTCAACTTTATACCAATCATCATCTGATGAAGTAGCTGTTCCATAGATACTATACCTTCCTGACCAGTCCTCTTCTGCAAATCTTTCTTTAATTTCATTAGTTGGTTGCGTTATCTGAGCCGTTTCTCGGGTATTATTAGGTTCTATCTCATCTTTTTTATTTGGCCGTTCATACGCATATGAAGTTAAACTACAGGATAATGCTATTAAAAACGAAATACTAAGTAATGTAACTAACTTTGCCTTTCTTTTTTTCTCTTTACTATTTTTTGTGTATTTACTTTTCATTTCATACATTCCACCCTTTCTACTAAAAATAAACTTTCCTTATTCATAATTCTAGTTTCTATAAGTGGTATATTTATCCATTATAATTACATTATATCTTATTTTTTATAATTGTCAATTACTTTTTATTCATTTTACCATACCTTTGCTCCAAAAACCTATAGCTACTTCCATTAAACAGATATAAGCTGCCCTTTTTATAAATATATCATCCTACATATATACAACAAATCCTGGTTACTGCTGAATTCTTAGCAATAGCCAGGATTTTTATCGATTAACAGTTTATCAATTACTATAAATTGTTCCTACAACAAGGATATCATTATTACTCATATATTCTATAAAGCAAGATTTTAAGATTTTCTTTTTCTCTCATATAAGGCATTTTATTCTCCAATCTATGACAGACATATCTTTTCCTTTTCAGCTTGAAACAAAGCGGCTAAGTCTGGTTTGCTGTGTTTTTTGCAGAGAACAATCTCGGCTTCAATTACTTGAATCATTTCTGATTTACTAATAAAGTTAGTAAATCGTTCTCCCTCTTGAAGTCCCTCTATAAAATGAATTTCATGGCAGTATTGACCATCTATCAGTTTATACCATATTTGCGTTTCAAGTGGTCCAAAGCATAAATGCTTGACAATAGCCTGCTTCCCACTGGCATTATATTCGGTATCTGGTACATCATGCAACCATGCACCAATCCTCAAGCCCATTGTATCCGCCTCCATCAAAATTTTTCTAAAAGTATTATAGCAAATAGGGATTGGATTTTCCATAGTTATCACTAAAAATGCCTATAGCTATCCTATCACCATTCGTTAAATCAAATGAATCATCCGTATGATGCCAAAAAGAGCAATTACAATTATGGATATTATAACTAAGAGAAACATGATACTAATTATTATCTGATTTGCCTTTTTCTATCATATCTAAAAAATGAAGCAATTCTTCTTCTTCTCGGTCAGATAACTCTGATTTTCCACAAAAAGCTGCCACAAGACTTTCAAATGAAGTCCCTCCCATTTTCTGCATAACTGTCTGTTTTATCAAAGCTTTCTCATAATCTTCTTTTGTTGTTACAGGAAAATAGATATAATGTTTCCCCTCCTGTTTGGAAATCGCATGGCCCTTGTTGATAATTCTGGATATTATGGTAGTCTTTGTCCCAAACGCCTGATGAAACATTTGATACAATTTTTCACTGCTGATTCCTTCTGGATGCTGCCATATAATTTCCATATATTTTAATTCTGTATTTGATAATTGCTTCGCTCCATTCAAAGCAATTAATGGTTCTCTTGTTTTTCTGCCTCTTGTCATGATATTTGCTCCTTTATATCTTATATAATTACATTATATCATATTATTATAATCTTATTATCTCTTTTATCTTTCTAATTTAACTTGTTATGCCAGAATTATAGTGAATCGTTGAACGGTTGGTGTATCAAGTTATTAAGTTTAAGTTAGAAAGTTAGTTAAGGGAGACCAACAGAAGTAACGTGACAAGCAACAGCTCAAAACCATGCTGCTCTTTAGCCTGGTTCTGAGTGTCACTTATAGTAACAATTTCTCCAAACCTCTTCCATCCTCTCACCAGAAATCCCCTCTTGTCTGGCATACTCCAAAATCTGGCCAAATTCCTCCGCAATATATCGTTCTGGTTCATCCTTTGTGATACCAATGAAAATCTTAAATTTTGAAGCGAGTTTCGGAGATTTCTCTATAAATTCTCTTATAAATTCCTCCACCGGAATATCAGCAATAAGAACCTCCCTAGCTCCAGATTGAATCAAAGCATCTTCAACTGCCTTTTTTTCTACCTCTGTGATACCCTTAGGGACACAAATTCCAACTGCAGGTTTCCGAAGCGGCTTTTTGCCCAGAGCTTTAAGCAGCAGACGAGAAAACAACACTACTGCCATCTGATAGTCTGCAATCATTCCTTGCCTCAATGGGGAAACTACATAAATTCCTTTCAGATTCTTTGTTTTCATATTTTCTGCCTCTATTCCAACTGCTTCAATTTTTCCGGTCTCCCAGTTGGCTGCAACAAGAGATTTCTCTCTTAATACAATTCCTTTGTTATGAATATAAATTACAATATCTGCAGGCTCATAGGTTTTTACTTGTTCCATAGTCATTCCCATTTTCCTCCTCATTTACCTTCTTAAAACACAGCAAAATCAAAACTTCCATTAGGAATACCATGAAATGTTATCATAACATACCTTTTATCTTTTGTAATCTCAATATTAGTTTCATATTGTCACCATTGATTGTTTTTAAAATGCTGAATAAAAATGGTTGGATTTTCCCCATATTCCTTGGTTGGCAGGTAAACAGTAATTTCACCAGATTTATCAGTATCTACAGAATACACCTTGGAAATAGGAATTTCTTTCGTCTCTCCAAGTTCTTTCCATTCCTCCTGGCCACGAATTGCCAAATCATTTCCCTCCATTTTGTCAATGCTGCTAAAGACAATGCCATCATATTCCTGCAGTTCAAACCGGCTTATTTTTATACTTTCCTCCTTAAACGCTGCATATGAGCAAATATACAATCCATCATTCCAGATTTCAAAATCAAGCAATCCATTTTCACCATAATCATGCTCATAGCCTTTTTCATAATCTTCCATACTCTTATAAGAAATTAAAATAGCCTTTGTGTCATAATCTCTCGCATATTTTTCAAAAAATCTAATGGCAGCAGGATTTTTTTCTTTTAATTGTGTAAAATCCTGGTTTGTACAATCGTCAATTCTGATATTCACAGGATATTTTTGCATCCAATCTTCAAAGCTGCTGGAGTCATACCATTCTTCTATCATATTATCCTCATGACAATCGGGAAAGGAATTATCGGAAGTATCGTTCTCTCTATATTCTAAGTAGCAATCATAAATTTCATATCCCAACAAAGCTTCAAAATATTCCTTTGCTTCTTTTTGAATCAACTCAAACTGAAAATCATCTCTGCCCTCTAATGTAGGGGTTTCTCCGCTGATATGAACCTTAAATATTTTTTCTCCAGTATTCATGGTAGCCAACACATATCCATTTGCCCATGAACGGGAGCTAGCATCATCACGTTCCATACAAATTTGTACATCATCAATTTCAGGGAAAAAACCATATTTTTCCTTGATATAATGTTTGGCATTTTGTTTTCCAAGCTCTGCAATTTTCTCCATACGCTGCTTTTCTTCCTTTGAATAGCCACAAGAACATAAAAAAATCAAAGCAAAACAAAATAAATGCAAAGCCCATAGCTTCAATAAATATAGATTAAAATAAAAGCCTCTATGTGTTCGGCGAATAATCATTGCTCTTCAGAAATCTCCATTTTTCGTTTATTTTGGTAAAAACTAGGCAATAAATCATCCTCATCATTACACATTACAGATAAGCTTTTTCTCATAAAAAGACAGGTTCTCCCTCTGCATTGTTTTTAGCAGCGGGAGATTTCAATCCACGTTCCCATAAAGGGAACGACTTAATACGATAATACTATCAAAAAATTAATGTCATGACAACCGTTAGTTTGGTAGAACAGCCAATGCCAGAATGAACCTGTCAAAAGATAATCCTATTTTAACTTTGTCTATAATCCCTCAATAATCTCTACTTCCAATCCTGGCAGCTCTTTCCTGATAATCTCATAATCCTCAAAAGAGTTCGCCTCTTCAATCCCATCTTTTCGCTTTATCTCAATGCTCTCATGAACTTTGGCAGCAGAGTATTGTCCGATTGCACAGTTATGCTTCCACCAATACAAAGTATGTACTTGCATACTTCCATCCGGTCTTGCGGAAGAGCTGTCATTTACAAATAAGGTTCGGATTGCCTCTTTGAGCTTTTGGGCATCCTCTTCACTAAATCCTGTCTTTCCTGCCAACTGTATATTGATGCTTCCTTTCAACACATATAATCCAAAGTCTATCCGATGTTTCATTCCCATGGTATCTGAACATTTTTTATTTGGATTTTTTTCATCGGTCTCACTGTTTACACTTTTTGTAATCTGAATGCTGGTAGGTGTAACGGAATCCACACTAAAAGCCGGATGAATGGAAATCGGCCCTCTGATACCTACAGAAATTCCGCCTGCATCCTTTTCTTCGTCTTTCTTTTTTCCTGTAAATGCAAATACCTGTCCAAATCCCCGCACATCCAACCATTTTTCACAGGCTAGCCTGACAAACTCATCTTTCTTTCCTTCTTTTTGCACTTTCATCATATCCTTCTGTGCGCTTAACCTATCACGCAGACTCTTAAATTCATCTACCCTTTTATCATCTGACTGTACAAAGACATGTTCGCCCATGTCCATCCATCGGTTTCTAATCTTCCTTTTGATACACACATCAGAAATTTCCCCTAAACCATCAAAGGTTACTCTGGGCATATTTCCACTTAAGGGGTCTCCATTAGGATTTGCATTTTTCACACTTATCAATGCTAAAAAGTCAATTTTGTTTGTCAGTAGTTTCATTCCCTTTTCCTCCAGTGTTCTTCTTGTTGGTATCTTTCGGGGCGTATCCCCACAATACGCCTCGTTTCTCTGTCAAATCGTAGTTCTTTTATTTATAGCTCTTTCTTTTTAAAGTCTTCCATCTGTGCCTCAAATCCTAAGACCATTCGTCCATCGAGATGCCTTACAGCAGTGAGTGCCTGCAATGGGTTTTGAAGAAGGTTGCTTGCAATTTGGTTTTTCTCCTTTTGAATCCAAAATGCTTTGTCCCCCAGTTTCATCTCATAAATCTGGATTTTATTTTGAATAATACTCATATATTTATTGGGATGCTCTGCATACTTTGTAAACAGACGCATAGCATTGGTTTCCCTTTTCTCCCCCAAATTCCACAATGCCCTTCGCTCAATTTCATGGGCACATGCCAGCCAACGCCCATAATTATAATGGATATCTATGGATTCCTTATTCACATCCACAGCTCCCACCTCCTTAAAGTTTGTCCTGATTACAGAACAGGTTATTTTCAGCAGCTTTGTCCAGTTTTCTTCACTGTAATGCAAAGGATAATAGGTCTTTAACAACAATTTTCTGACGATATCTCTTGGCAATGTTCTGCCCTCTGTCACACAGGGGACCAATCGAACAATGGTATTGCCTTCTAGTTTTTTATCTGCCTCTATTTTTCCATTTCTCTCCACTCCTTCTGAAAAACGGGCAATCGAAAAAATAGAAGGAGACTTGATTTTTCGTATCCAGACTTTTGTATCTGTGTTAAAAATACTGTAGTCCCACCCATGAGCTTGATGCCAATTTTCCACATTTTGAATCAGTTGGGAATATTGTATCGGAAGAAATTCCTGATAATAGGAAACGGAAAGGCGTCCTGGTGTAGCTGCCTCTAACGCCAAAAATCCAATCTTTTCATTTTGATTTAACTCTTGTTCTTGGCGAAAAACAGCTTTTTTTAATCGATTGGCAAATTCTGCCTGTGTATCTGCAATAGTTATTTTGTCTCCTTTATCCTCGTCATCAAAAATGCTGTCCGTATCATGGAATATATCTGTTAAGTCAGTTCCATTGATTCCCCAAGCAATCAATAGCTTATCCCCTATGAGTATCCCCTGTTTTTCAATCAGCCATTTCAATGCATTATGAATTTTTTGAGAAGTCTCATAGCCAATCTGAACAGCCTGGCCGGATGTTTCAAATCGTCCCGAAAAGACAAATCCTCTATTTTTCTTCTCATTTGCTGATATTAACTTTGCATTGGCATTTAAGTTCCAGATAGCTTTTGGATGATTCTCTGAAAGAGGAATCTCATTTCCACTGATATAGCATAGCTGTCCTTCTCCCTGTCCACTGTTCAAATAATGGGCAAAGTCTTCTCGAATACTTTTTTCTTTCCATAGTTCCAAATCCGGATGCATATCCCTTTGAATTCCGATTCTCACATATTCACTTAGTCTTTTTTCCAAATCTTTTGGCTGTGAAAGCTCAACTATTCCGACTTTTCCCAAATCGTGAAGTAATGTCCCTTTTTCTAAATAGGAAAAAATAATGTTCACATAAGGATTACCCCAGTCAGACTGACACCATGCCCAAAGATTTTCCATATAAGTGCTATGAGCTTTCTGGTTGTTGACCTGGTAATCTTCTCCATCACCAGCTAAATAAAACAGTTTGTCAAATAAAGGATGAGGAAATGGACTTTTTCCAGAACGTCCCGCTGATTTTTCTGTACAGGGAATACTGATTTTCTGTCTATTTTTATCAGAAATATAACTTGCATCTGCAAAATTTCCTGTGGAATCTATCCACAAAACAATGGGAGCTGTGATAGATGTCTGGGACATTAGATAATGTTCCATCAATTCAGCATCTTCTGCCTCATATGCATATTCATAGGTACGATACAGCAAGTCCATCATACTCATGGCTTACCATTCCTCCTGTGCATAGGAAAAATTAACTTGTGGGGAAAATGTCTTTCTTGCTGCTTTGCGGATAAACCGACTTTTGGGACAATTCTCTGGTCTACAACATCGGATTCTTCCTCTCCTCATCTGTGGATACCAAAAACGAACCAACAACTGATCGTCTCTTGTTTCATCTGGATATCCAATCGAGTGATATTGAAGTCCAAAGTCCATATCTATCTTATCATAGGCTCCAACTCCACTTCCAAATTCTACTGGTTCTATGTAAGCTTGACATTCTCTTGTCCCTAAAAAAATATCTCTTCTCCCGCCTGCCTCTAGGCAGCGCTTTGCAATAAAATAATGCTTGTTTTCATTCCAATCCTGTTGTAAGTTGGGGCGATTTTGATTAAATTCAAAATGTACTCTCACTTGGTATTCCACATTTCTCAAATAGGTGTATCGCGCCAAGTCATTTCCTTCTAGTCCTACAGGACGAATTCCTTTTCCCTCCATCTGGATTGGATTCATAATACGGATTTCATCTACAATCCATATAATAGAAGGCTTCCAATAAATACTTTCTGTTATTCCTTTTATGCTCTCAGGTGTAGGAATGGAAAGACTGCTTTTTTCCCCTCCGATTTTTGTCACTGGGTCTGTAAACAAAGCATTTCTTCCCCACACCCGATAAGTTATCTCATTCTTCATACCTTTTGTCACTTCCTTCCAAGGCATAACTAAACTGTCAAAAATTTGTCAATGTTACTTTTCATCTTTTAATAGGGCAAAACCTCGAATATCTGTTTGGTTTTAACTTTCAGTTTTAATTCCAAGAATATCATCATAATATCCTTCTTTTAAAATTAAAATTCCAGACATTGGAGAATCTATGAGTGCTTGCTGGTAAACAGGCATTTTATTTGTATATAAACTTACAAAATAAGGTCTTGCTTCCCTTATAAAGCTCTTAAATTCATTGAGATGATACTTTCCCTTTCTGTCTGTCACCTGTCTAATAAGCTCTTTTCCTTTTCCATAAGGCACCAAAATAGATAAGGTATCCTGGTCAATCACCTGAAATTTTTTTGCAGCAGTTTCAAAAGGAAATGTCAATTTCCATTTATAATCTCCAATCTTATTGTGATAACGCCCAAGAAGTACCTTTTCTCCTGTGCTTGTAAAATAGGAGTATAAGTCTTTTAATTCAGGGTCATCCTTCAAAGGATATTTCATCTGACCTTCAATATCTCCTGCACCGAAATATTTTTGATAGTAGTCAGATAATGCAGTTGGAGATAAAAGGCTGTTTCCGTAGTCCTCTGGTCTCCTTCTGTATGTATCCAAAACGGATTTTGTCTTTTCTTCTCCTATCTCAATCTCTGTCAGAGAGCCCAATTCTTCCCCTTTTATATTGATAAGATAAGTAATTCCTGTTTGCTCCTGCTCTCCATGACGATTTCCCCTTCCACTGGATTGGACAATGGAATCTAATCCTGCCAGATTTCTTACAACTCCTTCAAAGCTGATATCCACACCAGCTTCCAAAATACTTGTGCTGACACAGATTACTGATTTCTTCTCTTTTAGCAGTCTTTTTAAATATGTTATTACATTATTACGATGTGCCGGACAGAGGTTATTTGTGATATAGAGAACTTCTGTTTCTCTATTTATTCTTTTTCTTAAAATCTCATAGATTTCCCTAGTAATTTTTCTTGTATTCATCACTACCAAAAGGCTGTTTACTTCTTCTTTCACCTTTTCTATAAACTCTGCTGCTTCTTCTATGCGATATCCGCCCTCCAGAGTGCTGTCTTTCACCTTCATCCTCTGAAATTGGTGAAATTTTTTCATAACATCTGGAATAATCTCTTTTACCTCTGTATTTATTCCTATGGGCAATTTTTCTAAATTAGGTTGAGTTGCTGTACATAATAAAATTGTGGTATCACCTACATGACATAAAAAACTTACTAATTCCCCAAATAATTTCATCGTTTTCAGAGGTAATGCCTGCACCTCGTCCATAATAATCACAGAATTTGCAAGATTATGCATTCTCCTTATATTTTGAGTTCCACTTCTATATACAGTATCTAAAAACTGTACAGTTGTAGTAAAAATAAAAGGAGAATCCCATCGTTCGGTCAACAGTTGGTACTGTTTTTCTGAAAGATTATTGTCCTCTTCCTGTGTTTCTAATATCACATTCGAGTGATGTTCCAGAAGCTCTTCTTTACATTCCAGTACAGTCCTTATTACTGCAGCATTCTGTTCAATGATACTTGTAAAAGGAAGAACTTCAATAATATGTCCTTCATTTCCTGTCTCTTTATTTTGTATATGTCTTAAAGCCATCCTCATGCCCGCCAAAGTCTTTCCGCCACCTGTAGGAACTGTCAGCTTATATACCCCTGTAGGCCAATTGCCAGCCTCATAGCAGGCATCCGATATTTCTTCCCGTAAAGCTTTCATTTCTCTTTCTGACGACTTTTCTAATACTTTTTGATGCAATTTTCCTAAAAAGTTTTCCAACCGTTTTTCATACTCTGCCCAATTCCTATTTTCCTTCTTTGATTGTTCTCCTTCCATAAACAGACGAGTATTCTCCCTGTCTGCATCAATGAGGCAGCTATACAAAAACTTGACAACAAGATTTATTTGGAATTTTGTAAACTTAGGCATATAGCTTTTTAAATTCTTTATCTCCAAAACAGAATCCAAAAACAACTGTCTAATTTTATCTACAGAAAAATGTTTCTGAAATTCTTCCTTTGTACTTTTATATTCTTCCCTTTTATTTTTGTAATAATGCTCTATTCGATTCCAAAGAGGAGTGGAAGCATCAAGTCCTAAATAATCTCTTAATCCCCCATGATGACTGGCAATCACCATAGCTAAAATCTCAGCAGTCAATCCCGAAAATACCTCATTTTTATCTCTCAATTCTTCCATAACATAAACAGCACCAAAAATCCCATGATCCACGCTGCCTTTTCTTGGTGGAGCAGCAAGATTTCCCAATTCGTATTCCCTACATGCTTTCAGATAATCCTGATATGTGTTGCTAAACTTTCCTCCATCATGCAGGATTCCCAGCAGTCTTCCAGTCTTTGGCATCTTTATTTTTGCTCCAAACTGTTCCGAAAAAATCGCTGTTTCTTCTAAATGTGCCTTGACACTTTGGTATCTAATAATTCCATTTTGCTGTATTTTAAAATGAGCTGATTTCATACATTTTCCATTTCTTTTTCATATAATTATTTATCCTTTCCTGTCCCTTCACTCGAACTGTTTATATTTCTGATATATCATACATTTTCTTATTATACAAGGGGATTTTCCGCCTTTCTCCATAATACTCCATAACTGGAGGTAGCAATCTAATTTCATTATTTCTTGATAATTCGTATAATCAAAATTTTGGTATGTTTCTATTTAGCTACCACAACAAGTAAACTTATCTGTAAGTATATTTTTGCCAAACAAAAAGGTACTGTTGCAAAACATTATCATTCCACAATATATAGATGTAATATTCCAAATATCTATATCGTATATTGTAGAAATCTGTTATTTTGCAACAGTACCTCTTATTTTTATATAACTCTTTTATAATCCCTTTAACTTAAATTGATTTACCAATTCATGTAGCCGTTTTGACTGCTTGGATAACTCTTCACTTGTCAGTGCACTTTCCTGAGCAGCCGAAATATTGCTTTGTACTACTCCTTCTATCAAATCTACACTCTTTACTACTTCTTGGAGAACCATCTTCTGATTCAAGGAAGCATTGCTTATTTTTTCTACAGAATCTGTAATTTCCTTTGCCCCTTCCACCACTGCGGATAGAGAACGGGCGGTTTCATCTGCAATCAAAACCCCATTCTCCACTGCTGTAAGAGAACGTCCAATCAGTTCTGTTGTCTGACTAACAGACTCTGAACTCTTGACAGCCAGATTGCGGATTTGATTCGCTACCACAACAAATCCTTTTCCAGCTTCACCAGCTCTAGCTGCTTCAATAGAAGCATTCAAAGATAGGATATTTGTCTCATCTGCAATATCCTCTATAGCTTTGATAATCTTTTCAATTCCTGCTGAGGCTTCCTGAATATCAGACATGGCATGAACCAACTTATCCATCTCCTGGTTTCCATTTTCAATCCGTTCACTCACTCTTGCTGCATTCAAACTCATTTTCTGTGCATCATCTGCATTAGCTGTGATATCCTTAGATAGATTTTCAATGGAGGATGCCAACTCTTCAATTGCTTCTGCCTGTTCCTCAGCTCCCTTAGAAAGAGCCTGTGCACCACTGGAGACACTTACCGAGTCGGCTGCTACATCATCTGCTGAAAGTTTAATCTGACGCAAGGTTCTGTTTAAGGAATTTGCTATCTTCTCAATGGATGCCTGAATAGGAATAAAATCTCCGATATAGTTCTGTCTAATCTCAACATTCATATCATTTGCAGCCATCTGGGACAGTTGGTGAGAAATATCATTCACATAATTGTCTACTGTAGTGCTGATATGATTCAATGCTCTTGCCATATGCCCTAACTCATCATTCGTATCTACTCCAATATTGATTTTTAGGTTTCCCTTCTCTAGTTTGGAAGCTCCATCAAGAATTTCCTGTACAGGAGCATACGCCTTTTTAATAATTAAGTATATGATAGTAAGTAGTAAAATGCCAAATAAGACAACAACAAGCATCAATTTCACAGAGTCTTTAATCAATCCTATATCAAATTCCATTCTGTTAATAGAAAGATGCAGTGCCCAGTTGTTCCCACTGCTCAGTTTCAATGGAACTATAGCAGCAATCCCCATTTTTCCTGTACCATAATTAGTAACACTACTATCCACGATAGAAATGCTATTGATATATTCTCCATTTCCCATGGAGTATAATTCATTTGCATCCTCTAAAATCGTACTATAGCCAACATCAGATGCTATCTTTCCTATTGTAGATGGGTCAGCAGTATCCAGAAGTACTGTTCCATCTTCTGCAAGAGCTACCATATGGGTAGATTCATAGCCCGTGCGTGCATATTGTTGTGTTTGCATATCAGCTAAAGCCACATCACATCCTGCTACTCCAAAAAAATCTCCATTAGCATCATAGATTGGTGCAATGATACTAATCATCATGATATCTTTTCCCTGAAGCTGATATATATATGGTTCCATCACATACACTTCGCCAGAAGATTTTATCTTCTTATAATATTCTTTATCAAAATTATCGAATGCATCTTCATGCTTTTCATAAACCACTTCTGTTCTATCTTCATTAAAATACGCGATTGCTTCATATGCTATGTCTCTATTATGTACACTGTAAGGTTCTCCATTGGCATCTGCAATCGCATTTTGTTCAAAATAAGCGAAAACCGTTGTAAAATTTTCATCTCCGAGCAAAAGACCTGTCAATGCGTTATCGATTGCATCTCTTTGTTGCTCTGGAGGCAATGCAGATATATTTCTCAACGAGTTAGCAAATCCTAATGCCTGCCCATAAGAATTCTCTATGCTGTTTCTAATTAAGAAAGCATTT
>DEPC01000158.1 GCA_002358555.1 Hungatella sp. UBA3402
CTATTCCTAATATTGTTTGTACACCATTCTGGAGCTGCTTCTTCTCACTTACAGGAAGCGGTGTTACAGGTGGATTGCTGATTGCTATTTTCCTGTTCTCTAAGAGAGATGATTTTAAGGCTATTGCTAAGCTAGCTCTTCCTTGCGGAATTTTCAATATTAATGAGCCATTGATTTTTGGTATTCCCATTGTTATGAACCCGATCCTAGGAATTCCGTTCCTTATTGCTCCTATGGCATCTGTAGGAATTGCCTATTTCTTGACAGCTATCGGATTCTGCTCAAAGATGGTGGTAAACGTACCATGGACTACACCTCCGCTGCTGTGTGGTTTCCTGGCTGGCGGCGGCAGTATCACTGGAGCACTAACGCAGTTGATAGTTATACTTGTAGCTGCGGTTATCTATTCTCCATTCGTCATTATGTTGAACAAGCAAGAAGTACCAGCAGAAGAATAATCATTACATAAAATGATGGAATTGATTACTTATTAATTTCGGAGGAGATAGAATGAGTTCAAAGATCAGCAAAAAGAAGAAGTCTCTGAGCGAACAAAATAAGAAGTTGAAAGAGGAACTACAGACAATGCAATCACAGAGAAGTGTGATGGAGGCATTTACCAAGTGGCGTATCATCACCTATGCATGGATTATCTTTCTTCCGCCATATGGTCTGTATCGGATTTGGTCTGAGGAATCCACATTTGTACGCTCAGAAAGGGTGATGTGGACTTTTATGATTATCGTTTATATGCTGCAGTTTTTTAGGCTCATTCTGTTTTCATAATATAGTATCAGAGCCAGATAATCATGGAAGTTATCTAATGTGTCGAAAAACCCCTAGCTTTAGCTGTAGGGAGTGTCAAAGATGAACATGAGTCTGGCAATAAACATTTGGGGATTATACCCCATATTAAAATAAAATGAGGAGGGGAATACCAATGGACGAAATAGCAATTATGAACTTAGTTGTTAATAGTGGAAATGCCAGAAGCCTTGCACTTGAAGCTTTCCGTGATGCAAGAGCTGGTAAATTTGAAGATGCAGAAGCAAAACTGAAAGAGGCTGACGAGGTTCTGCTGGGCGCTCATGAGGTTCAGACTGAGTTGATTCAGAATGAGTTGAATGGTAAAGGGATTGACATTAGCCTTCTGGTTGTACATTCCCAAGATCATTTAATGTGTGCAATGGTTGTAATCGACCTTGTGAAAGAAATGGTCGAGATGTTAAAAACAAAATAACCCAGTAAGGGAAAGGAGAACTTTTATCATGAGAAAGATAGTATTATTATGTGCAGCAGGAATGTCCACCAGCCTTTTGGTAAATAAGATGAAGGCAGCAGCAGCAGATGAAGGTTATGATTGCGATATCGCAGCATTTCCAGTTGCAACTGCAAGAGACCATGCAGATGCTGACATTATCCTGTTAGGACCCCAGGTTCGTTTTGCTAAGAGCAAAGTTCAAGGCGAAGTTCCAGGCAAGATTGTTCAGGATATCGATATGCAGGCTTATGGCACTATGAATGGAAAGAAAGTAATCGCTCAGGTTAAGAAAGCTTTGGGTGACTAATTATAATCCATAATAGGAAGCAATAAGAAGGTACAGCCAGGATGGATAAATTGCTGTCCATCCTGGTTTTTGATTAAGGGATTTTTGTGCAAAAGGAATATTTTATGGCTGTTGCAACAGCGGCGAATTGGGGAACAAAGCTGGGAGTGCAAATGGCTGAGATAAGTGAGAGAAAAACTATTTATTTACAAAAGATATACATTTTCGTGATGTTGAACTGACGAATAGACAGTTTCAAAGTCAGCATGAAAGTAAATTGTTATTTAGAGGCTGGCTTAGGCTAAAGGGGAGGCTTTTGGTGTATAAGGAGCACTGAGAGATTGTTGACAAAGGTTTATCATCAGAGAACGTGTAGAAATGTCAGTAATGTAAAGCAGAAGGTAATTTTCGGTAAAAATTTCTTATAGATGGGATATGGAGATTTTCCGAAGAAAATATAAAAGAGAAGGAAAGTAGAAGTGGAGAAAATATTATACTTAATGCGTCATGGACAGACTCTTTTCAACGTAAGACGTAAAGTCCAGGGAGTATGCGATTCTCCTCTGACGGAATTGGGGATTGAGCAAGCAGAGCGAGCTGCCCAATATTTTATCGATAATCAGATTACATTTGGTCATGCTTATTCTTCTACATCAGAGCGAGCTTGTGATACTCTAGAATTAGTAACAGATATGCATTATAAGCGTATAAAAGGATTAAAGGAATGGAATTTCGGTGTCTTTGAGGGAGAGAGCGAAGACCTGAATCCAAAACTTCCCTATGGGGATTTCTTTAAAGCTTTTGGCGGTGAAGGCGAGATAGAGGTTCGGGAACGCATGAACCAAACATTGACGGAGATTATGGAGAAAGAAGACCATCATACAGTATTGGCAGTATCCCATGGAGCTGCTTGCAGGCAATTTATGAGGTATTGGGAGCATACAAGTTCGGTGACGCCTAAAGGGCGACTTGGAAATTGCTGTATTTTAAAGTTTAAATATGATAATAGAAAATTTGAGCTGTTAGAGATCGTGAACCCGAATCCATAAGGGAGAACAGCAGGATTTTCTGGAAAGGGCGCTGTATGAAAAGTACAGTGTCTTTTGTTTTGTTAGGGTATGCTCCTGCTCTCCATTGAGAAGTTTGGAAAGCAAACCACCGACTTACACGGTGGTACTGATTATAGCAAATAATAATAGCATACAAAATTTTCTTGCTACAGTTGACGTTCAGAACGAACCATGCTAGAATACGCTTTAAGATTTTAGAAGGAGAGGCTAGTAATGGGAAAATATTTATTTTTTGATATAGATGGAACCCTTTTAGGAAAATCTAGAAGGATAACAGAGAAGACAAAGCAGGCGATTCAAAGAGCAAGAAAAAATGGGCATAAGATTTTTATATGTACAGGGAGAGTACCTGCATTCATTGTGGGAGATGTAAACGATATAGAGGTTGATGGGATTGTCAGTGGTGCAGGAAGTTTTGTGGAGATTGGGGGACAATATATCTTTGAACATTATATGGAATCCCAGTTGACAGAAAAGGTGATAGAGCTATTTAAGAGACATCAGCTTTTATTTACATTGGAAACTAGAGATGTTGTCTACCAGTCTCCAGGAGCAGAAGAATTTTTTGATAAAAAGAATTTAGAAGATATTCAAGATAATCCAGAAATGATGCGTTATCAGGAAGAGGTAAGAAAAGGGCGAAAAAGGAAGCCTCTAGAGGAATTTAATATTGCCAAGGATAAAGTGGCAAAAATGTGTTTTATTGCTCCACAAAAGGAGCAATTTAGTCCCTGTATTCCATGGCTAGAGTCATATTTCCATATAGTATTTTTTTCTAAGGAAAAAGATTCTTTCTTAAATGGAGAAATTATTCTTAAAGATTGTACAAAAGGCGATGGTATAAGGAAAGTGATAGACTACTTTCATGGAGATATGGAGGATACAATTGCATTTGGGGATAGCATGAATGATTATCAGATGCTTGAGACAGCTAGTATCAGTGTAGTTTTCGAGGGAGCACCAAAGAAGGTAAAGGATTTGGCTGCCTATTATTTTAAAGAACCTGATGAAGATGGAATTTATCAGGCTATGGTGGAAATTGGATTGATAGAAGCATTTGCAAGCGGCAAAACAGATTACGAATAAGTGCAGGAGGAACAGAGATGATTGGAATTATTGGAGCAATGAGTGAGGAAGTAGCAAATTTAAAGGCAGCAATGAGTGAGGTAAACGTGTACAATGCTGCAGGTATGGATTTCTATCAAGGAACCTTAAACAGCCGAGAGGTGGTTGTAGTACGCTCAGGAATTGGTAAGGTCAATGCTGCAGTTTGTAGTCAGATATTGGCGGACCGTTTTCATGTGAAAGTGATTATCAATACAGGAATTGCAGGCTCATTGAGAAATGAAATCAATATTGGAGATATTGTACTTTCCGAAGATACCCTTCAGCATGATATGGATGCAACAGGATTTGGCTATGCATTAGGGCAGATTCCTCAGATGGAAAATTCTATCTTTAAGGGAGATAGCCGGATAATTGAGGCAGCAAAGGAATGTTGCAAAAAAGTGGTGCCAGATATTGGAGTCCATGTGGGACGGATTGTCAGCGGAGACCAGTTTGTGTCAGATAAAGAGAAAAAATTTTGGCTTATCAAGACCTTTGAGGGATATTGTACAGAAATGGAAGGTGCTGCTATTGCTCAGACAGCATATCTTAACAAGATTCCCTTTTTAATCATTCGAGCTATTTCTGACAAGGCAGATGACAGTGCGAAGATGAATTATGAGGAGTTTGAGGCAAAGGCGATTGAACATAGTGTGAAGCTGGTAAAAGAATTGGTTCAGAAGTTGGATTTTGTCTATTCTGCATAGGAATAAGCTATCTTGTTGTTGCATCCAGACAGTTTTTAAAGCTTTATGATTACTGTCTAGATGCAACACAAGATTCAAGAATGCTTTCGGCGTTCTTGTGGCGGCTGTTTACCGCCTATCAA
Source organism: Hungatella sp. UBA3402 (assembly GCA_002358555.1). Classification (GTDB taxonomy): domain Bacteria; phylum Bacillota; class Clostridia; order Lachnospirales; family Lachnospiraceae; genus UBA3402. The sequence continues at coordinate 4,554 of DEPC01000158.1, forward strand.
GGTCAAAGTTATTTCTATCTGATATATCTGAAAATTTTTTAATAATCTCATTCATATCCATACAAAAAGCAAATGTTATAAATCTAACTTATCCAACAATTCCTGGATTTTCTTTGGACTTTCTCCAAAAGATTTTATAGGGGCTCCCAGATATGCAGAGGCATCCTCAATGGTAATGGAGGTTTGGCGTTCTACGGCTCTTTCCTCTGTCTCTACCATATAAGTCCATGTGACTTCTCCCAAATTATCTGTAAGAGCAAGAAGAACACAGGCAAAATCTTTCATCTTGGCTTCAAATACAGCAGAATTGTGGACGCTATCTTCAAAGTTTAATGCCCATCCATAGGGTTCATAAGTAGTTTGAAGCTCATTTTTAAAGCTTCCTAGATATTCCCCAATCTTTAAGGTTTGAGCTAGACGACCATCAGCCGATGCATTTCCAATATAAGGGTTTTTTGCAGCATATAATTCGTTGGCCATTTTACTGATAAGGGTTCCATCCTTTTGGACAACAGCTCCATTGATTTCTATTTGTTGTTGAATATCTGATAAATTCAGCGTCAAGTTAAACGTGCCATTTTGATTCCAGATAGAGGAAAGACAAGTATAAATAATCAGTTTTTGGGAGCCATCCGCTTGTCTGGCCAAGCTATATCTGCTATAGACAGAGGAAGAATCATAAAATGTACCTCCTATATGAACCTGATTTTCATCGATATTGATGTAAGTAGTTATATAAGATTCTGATGGAGAGCCTATAAAAAATAACTTTGCCCCTATTCCAGCTAAAAGTATGAGGATAGTAGCTCCTATGCCCCATAGTACATTTCGGAAATTTTTATTTTTTAGAGCTTTTAAATAGTCAATCTCTTTTTGAGTTTCACAATATTGCTTTGTGAGCTGGCTGTCAATAGAAGCTTTCATCTGTCGATAGCTTTCTTTGCATCTGCTGCATGTTTCTAGATGCTCTTTGATTTCCAGAGTTGTTGTCTCGCTGGTGAGTCCATCTATATAGAGGGGAAGCAAATCTTGTATCATATCACAGGGAATCTTATGATTCATTGTCCATAACCTCCTTCATAATCATTTCTTTTCCACGATAAAAGGTAATTCTAGCCCAGTTTTCGCTTTTTCCCATGATTTCCCCAATCTGTTTAAAAGTTAAATTGCCTATAAGGCGTAAATATATGGTTTCCCGCATAGGCTCTTTTAAATTATGGAGAGCTTTTAAAATCTGGATATTATCCCATCTCAGAAGATAGGATATTTCAGGAGAATTTAAAGTTTCATTTTCCATAACAGGTTCTTCAAGGAGAGCTTCTTTATATACTGTCTGCTCGCAGAATTTTTTTTTCTGGCTTTTGAGATATTCCAACCAGACATTTTTTGCGATGCCACAGAGCCAGGTGGAGATAGTACTCTCTCCTTTAAAGCTATTGATTTTTCTGACTGCCCGATAGAAAGTCTCTTGAGTCAATTCTTCCGCGATATCTGGCTGCTGGGCACGAGATAGAAGGAAACCATATACTGTTTTGGTGTGCTCTTTATAAATCTGTTCCATAGAATCCATCTAGGTCTCCTCCATTAAATTCAAAGTTGGTAACTGTTTAAAAAGCTTGAGGGTATCTCTTGATAGCTTCTGTTAATTAGTGGTATAAATATAAGGATTCGTTACAAAATTTTTTAAATTTAAAAGAATTATATCACTGTTTAATGTAATAGCAGAATCTATTCTTAGTATATGGTATGAATTGCCTATCTTTATACATTCGTTTACAACTTGTCCAGAAGACTACTATTCAACAGGAAACTTTCAACTGTTTGCTACAACACCAGCACCACTAGTCAACTTATTTTGTAAGCAATATGTTCAATCAAAAAGTTAAAAACTGCTGTACTTATTATTGAAGTGACATCTATCTTTTATTTATTCTTTTGCTGGACAAAATGTAGTATAATAAAGCCAATGATAAATAGATATCTGCGGAGGAAACAAATATGGAATTAAACAAAATCTGGATAAGTGGATATTAGCAGAGAAAGCCATCAAACGAGGATATCAAGTTCTCAGTTTTGACTTTCCTCAGCATGGAGAAAGGGTTTATGAAACTAACTTTATTATGCCAAATGAATGTGTTAAAGAATTAATGATAATGTACAGATATGCTGTACAACAATCTAAGAAAATTTCTCTTTTCGGATGCAGTATGGGGGCATATTTTGAGCTTTTAGCTTTTGCAGATAAGGAAATTGATAGAGTGTGGTTTCTTTCTCCAGTGACAGATATGGAGCGAATAATTCATAATCTGATGGATTATTGCCAGATTAGTGAGGAAGAGTTCAAACAGAAAATCTTTGTTCAGAATGATATAGAACCACTATATTTTCCCTACTATGAGTATGTGCGCAGCCATCCGATTAAAAAATGGCAGCATAGAACATACATTCTTCGCGGAGAATTAGATACTATATGCGAGGCAGCATATGTAGAAGATTTTGTAAAACATTTTGGTTGTGAACTTACTGTACAGGAAAATAGCATAAGTAAAGGGCTGTTGAAAAATGATAGATTTATACGATATGTTTTAACAGCTTCATAATCTAATTTAACCTATTGTGCTAGTAAAAGTGGTAGGTAGAAGTAATGCAGCAGACCAGATACCCCACAGGACAGAGAGCAACCTTTTTCCGAGCGTTACTTCTGCTTAACTAGCACAACAAGCAATTTATTTCCTCTTAATTATTTCATAAAATCAAACAGACTCATCTGCTTCATACTCTCCACATGTTCACTGTTTGGTCTAGCCTTCTTCCGTTCTACAATTTTCTCAGGCAGTTTGTCCATAAATATAGAAGCTTCGCCAGAGGTTGTCAGAATTAGTTCTTCTTTTGCTCTGGTCATACCCACATAGAGAAGCCTTTTTTCTTCTTCTACATCAATTTCTCGCCCTTGATATTGTAAAGGAATCATTCCCTTTTTAACTCCATATAACAGCACTACTGGAAATTCCAATCCCTTAGAGCCATGAAGAGTCATGAGACTTACGGCATCTGAGGTATAGCGTTTTCCACCACAGCGTTTTAAGTCACTTTCCTGACCAAAGACAAGGGCATCCAGCAGTTCGCTCATTGTTTTATAAAACACAGTCATAGACAATAATTTTTCCATAGCAGAATCATGTTCCAGCTCCATATCTGATATCCATGTAGATAAAATAGATTGGGGGCGACCCTTTTTACACAAGTTTTGGTATTTTTCAGCCATAGTTTCATAAACGCATTGGGAGATGCAGTCTTCTTCCAGATTCCACAAAAGCTTTAGACAGAGCTTTCGTGATAAACTATCCTCTGGAACCAAGACACTTCTAAAAAATCCCAAGGTTCCCCTCACAGAAGGGTTGTCCAAAAATTCCTCCCGACCAGTTACAATATAGGGAATCCCCTCTTTTTTCAGACATTTTTCCAAAAGTCCTGCCTGACGATGAGTTCGATAGAGAACTGCAATATCTCCAAAGCTTCTTGGTGCACGGTTATCTGGACAGGAAAAGCCTTCCTCCATATCTAGCATATCAATTCCCCCAATTAGTCGATTGATTTCCTTTGCAACAAAAATAGCCTCAGCCATTTCACTGGAAGCTTCAACCAGGCGGACTGGAAGACCAGACAGGCAGACTGGTTCCAGCACAGAGCTCTCCTTACTTGTCAATACCTTTTGAGCTGCATTTAATATCTCAGGAGTGGAGCGATAATTCTTCTTGAGGTAGATTATCTCCGTGTTTCCATCTTTCTGAAACCGCAAGAAGCTTTTGGCATCTGCCCCTCGAAATCCATAGATTGCCTGGTCAGGATCCCCAATAATAAACAATTCTCTACTTATTTTGTTCCATTCCTCGATTAAACAGTATTGCAAAGGACTGATATCCTGAAATTCATCTACTAAAAGATAAGTAAAATTCTTGGAAAATTTTTTCCAGATTTCATGGTTATCTTTTGATAACTGTAATGCTTCTAACAGAAGGTCATCAAAATCAAAGGCACTCATCGCTGCAAGCTTTGATTGGTAACTGTCTATTGCTTGGTTTAGATATGGCAATTCTAAAGGTTCGGACAGAGGTCCCTCTCCAAATCCAGAGGTTTTCTTTATGGATATCTGCTGCAACAGACGGCTTGGCTTTATCGTTATCCCTAATTCTTTGATAATTTCTTCTGCGATTTCTAGGGTAGCGCCTTGGTCAGCCAGTAAAAATTCCCGTCCAGATTTTTTGAGCAGCTCATAACAAATATTGTGAAAGGTTCCAATATGAAGATTTTGTATCGCCCTCTTGCTTCCAAGCAATGCTTCCAGCCTCACTTTCATTTCTAGGGCAGCCTTGTTTGTAAAGGTAACAGCAGTGATTTCTGAGGGTTTTGTCCTACGATTCTGCAAAAGGTAAAGAATACGGGAAACCAAAGTTTTTGTCTTTCCAGTTCCTGGCCCAGCAATGACTGCAATTCTTGAGCAAAGAGAATTAACGGCAAGAGATTGTTGGGAATTTAAGCTTTCCTCTTGTACAGGAGGTTCTGAAATCTGCTTTATATTTGAATTTGAAGCATGGACTAGCTCGGTTTTTTCTGTATAACTTTGGTTTTCAGTGGGAGTATTCTTATCATTAGCTGGTATATTGTCAAGCCCTTTATCGAAATGGAACATACTCATTTGACCGTCCATGGAGTCAAGCTCTGATGGTTCAAACAGCTTTATAATTCCATATTCTCCATCAAACCCTGGAAGTCGTATAACTTTTCCCTTACGGAGACGCCGAATCCCCTCTGCAACTAGATAGCCTGCTTTTTTCTGAATCTCTTTGGTGGGAATCTCTCTGAGAATAGAAAATTCATTTCCTAAGTTTCCAAGCATTTCCTCATATTGTTTTTGAACCTTTATACTGGCAGTGGAAAAGCCTGTAGAAGCTGCGATGACCTCTGGCAAAGGCACTAAACTCTCAAATTTTTTAGCTCCTTGCCGGATAAATCCTTCCTCTCGGTCTGCTAACTGTTCAATGCGATGAGATACTCCTAGCGTAAGCTTTTTCCCGCAGACAGGACATATTCCATGGTAAGACTCTGCCTCCTTGGGACTTAGGCAGAGATTACATTTTCTATGACCGTCAAAATGATATTTTCCCTCCTCTGGAAAAAATTCAATGGTTCCTATCAAGCCTTTTCCTTCCTCAACAGCCCCATACAATCCTTCATAAGAGAGTTCAATCTCCATAAGATTTGCTTCTCTTCCAAGCTTGGCAGGAGAGTGGGCATCTGAGTTAGAAATCATCTGCAGCCTATCTAAAGCTGACAAACGCCAGTTCATAGGCGGGTCAGAAGAAAGACCTGTTTCAAATGCTCGTATATGAGGGCTTAAATCTTCAAAACATTCCTCAATAGTATTAAAGCTGGAAAATGCTCCAAACATGGAAAAATGCGGCGTCCAGATATGTGCTGGGATAAAGATAGCTCTTGGGCAGAGTTCTAAGGTGATTTCAAGTAAATCTCGACTGTCAAGGCCCAAGATTGGTCGGCCATCAGAATGGATATTGCCAATCGTCTCAAGTTTTCGGGCCAATCGCTCGGCATCTTCAAGCCCAGGAAGAAGGATTAGATTGTGCACTTTTCTCACTCGCCCATTTTTCTTATAAATAGAACTGATTTCACCAGAAAATACGAATCTGGGACAACGATTTCCTTTAGGCACTCTGTCATTTAGGCAGAATTCTTTCTTTAATACATAAAGGCCATCTTCGGCAGGAACTAGCTTTTCGCTTAATTCCTTCCGCCATGCTGGATGTGTAAAATCTCCGGTTCCCAATATATCAATACCCTTGCGCTTTGCCCAAAAATCTAGATGCTCTGGAGTACATTCCTTGCTGGTGGCTCTGGAATACCGAGAATGGATGTGTAAATCTGCGATATACATGTAATTTCCTCTGCTTTTCTTCATATGAATGATAATTTTTATGCTAATTCTAACAAAACTGATTTTCTCTGTCAATCTGCCCTGTCTGGAAGAAAAGCGTAAATTTACCTTTGGAAATTGGAGAGATGCCTATATTTTTTGTTTCCTGATATCTTATTTAAAATTGAGTTTTTACTACATTCAAATATGAAAATCTACTTACTTCTTATATACTGCTTTAACTGATCATAAAAATTCTCCCTAGTTCCAGCCATAATCACAACAATTATCTTATTTTCTAAATACTCTACTGTATATGCCAGTTCATAATTTGTTTTATTATAATAGATATCATACCCATATATCCCTGAAAGCTCGCCGATTTTTGCTTTTCCAATGGTATGATCTTCTCGAATGCTATCAACTGCCTCTTGATACAGCATTTTTAATTTTTTATCTTTCAGTTTTTTAATAAATTTCGCTGCTGGAGAAAGAAAGCGTATCTCTGTCATTTTGCTTTCTCCGTATCAAAGATATCGTGATAGGAAATATATCCTGTGTCTAAGGATGCAATCTGTTCCGCTTCCACAAGCATTTCCTCTATAGCTGGACGTATCTGCTTCTGTGCCTTTTTAAAGCGTTGCAGTAAATCATTGCCACTATATCCCTGTTTAATTAAATCTGCTAAGATATATTCTGCAAATTCTCCCCCTATATTAGCTTTAACTGGGCGAATCACCAGTTCATTTCCACGCATGATACACTCTGCCTCTGTATCAAATTCTAACATATTATAAAATTTCAGTGGTATTGTTATTTGACGTTTCGCTGAAATACTGACTTTTTTGATTTCCATAGGAACTTTGCCTTTCGTCGTTACTGCTGACATTTCGATATCCTCCTATTTATTATATGCAAATCAAGGAAATAATATTCTTTGTTTCTTTGTATCTAAGAATATTTTATCCAAATTTTTAGTATATGTCAAGCGAATTTAGGCACTTTTTACTAACTGACAAAGCTCTGGTTAAAGATATGTCAAGTTCAATATCACCTTACAATTATCATGCAAGTCTCTTGAAGAGCTCCATAAAAATCAGTAAAATCAATATTTTCCTGGCAAGATAAGGTGTTTACTACTACGCTATTTTTAATAAATAACTTAATTGTAAACCTTTATTTAAAACAAGTTGACAATTTGATTTTAATATGTTATATTTTCCAGGAAGAAACATAGTTCTATCTTCAGAATCCAATTTTAGGTAATTGTGAAAATCTATACGATTCAAAAGACTAAGATTTTTATCCAAGCTTTGAGTTCACAAGCACCAGTCTAATTTTTATAGGAAAGGATTATAATTATGAATTTGATATCTCGAGCTTCGCAGGTTTCAACAAAAAGTAAGAGTATTTCCACCCAACATCTTGTTTTGGTAGGAATGTTTGCCGCTGTGCTTACAATTATTTCTCAGATTTCCATTCCTTTACCCACAGGAGTTCCCATTACAATCCAAGTATTTGGAATTGCGCTTGTAGGAGCTGTACTGGGATGGAAACTGGGATGCTTGGCTACAATCGTGTACATACTTCTTGGCTGTGTTGGGCTTCCTGTTTTTTCTAATTTCCAGGGAGGAGTCCAGCGTCTAGTGGGAATGACTGGAGGCTATATTCTGGCATGGCCGATTATGGCAGTTTTATCAGGAATCAGGATAAAACATGAGAATCAACTGGTATGTCAAGTAGTCCCTATTGTCCTTGCCATTGTGGGCTTGATGGTTGTGGAGTTTGTGGGAGGATTTCAATGGTCTATTCTGACTACAGAAATGTCCTTTGGAGCGATTATGGCGTATTCCTTTGCAGCATTTATTCCAAAAGATATGGTACTCACGGTTTTGGCAGTTATTCTTGGAAGGCAGATTCGCAAACCATTAGTAAAAGCCGGTTACTTAAAATAAGGTCCGGCTTTTTTCTATCAATCTAATTGTAATACAATATTTCCATCTTTTGTACAGTATTGTTCTCGAACTTTCAATCGTTTCATCCAATTTTGAGTCTCTATGGTTCGCCATTTGCCGCTGTTATATCCGTTGCCATCGTCATTATCCCATAGCCATTGAGGGGTGGGCCATAGACAGATGCTGGGGGAAATGGTCTTATAAACTTCTTCACCAACCCCATTTTGTCCATGATGAGCCATCTGGACAATATCTGCCTCTAATCGGTTTCCAAGTTCTCTTGCAAGATGACTGCCACCTTCATAAGATAAATCACCTAGAAACAATATCTTTTTTCCAGCAGCCTGAACCATATAAGTAATACTGCTGTTGTTGACTGGGTCGCTGTTTAACTCATAGCGGTCATTTAAAACAGTAATTTGGAGATTATCCACAAAAATCTCATCGCCTTTTCCAACGGAATCACACAATACCTCTTCTGGAAGGGTAGCAAATTCATCCATCAGATTACCCACCAATTCTGCATCGTCAGGGGCAACTTCTTCATACCAGCTAAGAGGAGCGAGAGAGCAATAGATTTGATTGATGGAAATTTCATGTCTTTTCTCATTTAATATGTAATATAAGGCACCTGCATGGTCCGAGTGAGGATGGGTCAGCAGCCATGCATCCACAATGCCTCCATGCTCTTTAATCACATTCAGCAGATATTCGCCATCTTCCTCCCAGCCTCCATCAATTACAACCAAATAGCCATTTTGAGAACGAATTAGGGAACTGAGCATCTGGGAACCTCCCTGACTTTCTAACATAGCTAATTCTGTTCCAGATTCTTCAAAAATTCTGGTTGATGATTCGATAGAAGATTCTTCTTGCATATCAGGTTCTTCCATTTGTTCCAAACTTTCTGCTTCAATAGGAGGAGCCTCCATGCTTTCATTGGTTTCCAAAGTCTGTTGAGAAGCCTCTGATTTTGGACTATTGTCTTGGACTTGTCCAGCTTCTTCTGCTTCACTGAAAGAATTTATCGATTCTTGACCATCCTCTATAGATTGCATGGGAGAAGATTCCAAAGAAATATTGTTTTCTTCTTGGCTAATTTCCTGTGATTGGTTAGAAGATGAAGAATCCTCTGACTCTATGTCTATTGCTTGAAACGATGCAGATTCTTGGGTTTTTGGAGCTGAAGTTGCTATAGTCCTATTATTGGGATTGGAAGCCAATACTGTTGTACTTAAAATAAAACATGCTAAAGCGCTTTTTCCTATAAACATAAGTAACATTCCCCTAATATAGTTTGTCATCTTATTTTAAAGGATAAACCACTAAAATGTCAAGTAATTGCCATAATTCGACGGTTAAGGCATTCTTTGTCTGAAACTGCTTTAGCAATTTTGATATCTTTACTTTAACTTAAAAATCGTTTTTTAGGAGAATTTGACGAGCGATTCTAGGCTCCATGAACTTCCCAAACAGAAAATTCGCGGTTATAATTAAACTTGTCATAAATCATTTTTTGAAGAAAGGGGAGCTTTATTATGCTGGAATTTTTAGAGACAGGAAAAGCCTTGTATGTGTTGGTAGCTGTCTGCGCCTTGGGATTGGTAGGACGACTGGTGACACGAAGCCTTTACAAAAGATTAATGAAAGAAACAGATAATATGACATTAACGAAGAACCGTTATTTGCGGGATTTAAAGCAGAAAACGGAAAATACATACCGTCTAAACCAGGGTATCCGCAACAGTAGGGTATATTTAGAAAAGCAACTTACTACTTATCGGTTCCTGGGAATGAGTCTAAGCGCTTGGACAAGCTTTGGAGGACAGATGACAATTTTATGCTTTTTATTAGGAGGTGCGGCATCCTTTGGAGCTTATTGGTATCGGTGTGACAGTTATTACATAGTATTATATGGTTCTATAGGAATCCTGGCAGGACTTGTGACTATGTTGGCAGATTACTGGGCTAATTTGTCAGAGAGAAAACTTCAGCTTCTCAATTCTTTGCAGGATTATATGGAGAATTCTCTGTTTAATCGTCTTGTGCGAGAGACAGCAAT
>DEPC01000067.1 GCA_002358555.1 Hungatella sp. UBA3402
ACTGGCTGCACATCAATATAATTATAGTCAATTCCGCTGAAGGAAAAATTCACCGTAGTATCTTTGGTGATAGCTTCTGCATTTGTAGACATATTGCTGTCTATATAGGCAATCTGGTCCCCAAAGACTTCCTTTACTCGTTCTAATTCATCTAACGTAAAATAGTCACTCTGCCTTGTATCGTCCACCCAGTATCCAATAGCTAAAAATGCCTGAGTAACCCCCACATCTTTATATAAGTCTGCAAATAAGCTTCTCATAGTATCACCAATCGATACAATAGAAATGACTGACCCAATGCCAATAATGATTCCCAACATGGTCAAAAATGACCTCATTTTATTTACTCGTATGGCTGAAAATGCCATACTCATATTTTCAAGAAGCATTACTGCTCCTCCCCCTTCCTAATATCACTGATAATCAATCCGTCCTGAAACCGGATGATTCTGTCTGTAAACTCTGCAATATTCTCCTCGTGAGTAACCACCACGACAGTAGCTCCTTCTTTATGAAGGTCTGAAAACAGTCCCATAATCTCCTCTGATGCCGCTGTATCTAAGTTGCCTGTAGGCTCGTCAGCCAGGATAAGTGGTGGTTCATTGGCCAATGCTCTTGCAATAGCTACTCTTTGTCTCTGTCCTCCTGACAATTCGTTTGGCATATGCTCTGCCCGACTCAAAAGACCTACTCTGTCCAAAAGCTTAAGAGCTCTTTCCCGTCTTATCCTTTTTCCTACCCTGGCATAAGTCATAGGCAGTTCTACATTTTTAAGGGCTGATGTCCTGGAAATTAAGTTAAAAGACTGGAACACAAACCCAATCTTTTTATTCCGAATTTCCGAAAGCTCATTAGGACTTAAAGAAGCTACATCAATTCCGTCCAGATAATAATGACCCATAGATGGGCGGTCCAAGCAGCCTAAAATATTCATCAATGTAGATTTTCCTGAACCAGACTTTCCCATAATTGCCACAAATTCGCCTCTGTTAATGGTTACATTGATTCTTTTCAGCCCTAGAACTTTAATTGCTCCTGTATCATAGATTTTCACCAAGTCTTTCAGCCGGATTAGTTCTTCTGCCATCTTGTGCCTCCTATCTCCTGCCTTGATAGTTTCTTCATCCTGCACCTCCTGCTCTCTGATTTTTCTCTTTCCTTCATACTAGCTCTCCAGTCTTCCAGCTTTTTTCTTTAAACAGCGTTTTCCACTACCTGCATTCCTTCTGTAAGATTGGGAGATGGGGCAGTAATAATACCCATTCCTTCTGTAAAACTTTCTCCATCTACAGGAATCACTTCCATCTGAATATCACTTTCTACACCTCGTTCTACAGAAATCCATTTTACAGCTCCATTTTCCACAGTCATCACATAGTTTCCGTTTTCTGTCTCTAGAACAGAAGAAATAGGAACAATCCATGCATCCTCTGATTGCTCTAAAATAATTTTAGCTCTTGCCGTAATTCCCGCAATCAACTTGGTATTGTCTTCTATAATCCGAATGGTAGTTGGAATTACACGTTCTGTAGAGCCGCCGCCTTTTTCCTCTCCTGTGGGTGAAATAGCTGTCACTTCGCCTTTTACAGTCTCCCCATTTAAAATGTCTGCACTGATAATAGCTTCCTGCCCTACTTCAATCTGCCCAATTGAATATTCACTGACACTTACTTTTATCTCTAAAACATCTAAATTTTCAATGATAAACATAGGTCTGTCATCTTCAATCGTGTCTGCAAAACGACCTACCTTGGCATTTACTCTTACCACAGTACCCGAAATAGGCGCTGTAACCTGAGTATCCTTCAACTGCTCTTTTTTCTTCTCCAATTCAAATTCTGCATTTTTAATTTGAAGAGCATAGGATTCATTGGCTACTGGCTTTCCATCCTGTAAAGTAAAAGCTCTTGTATCCCGTTCTGCATCGCGAAGCCTGTTTTGCGCTGTCTCCCATTCCTGTTGAGATACACTTCCTGCCTGAAACAGCACACTAAGGCGGTCATAATCTTTTTGTGCTGCATTTCTCTCCTGCACAGCCTTTGCATAACCATTTTCTGCCAGAACCTGCTGCTCATTATAAGTAGAAACTGCCAAGTCATAGGTATTCTGAGCCATATCCAGCTCTTTTCTCACATCACTGTCATCAATCACTGCCAAAAGCTGACCTTGTTCCACCCTATCGCCTTCTTTTACCTGAATATCTGTCACTTCTGAATGAAGATTTGATACCACATCTACACTGTCAGTGCCACTGACAGGACCACTGATAGTCAGCTCCTGCTCTATGGTACCTTTTGTCAAAGGTGTAGTGTTTACGATAGTCGCTTTTTGTTGTTTTGGTTTTAAAAATACAAAGCCTCCAACTGCTACAGCTATTATTGCTGTGGCAATAATAAATTTCTTTGCACCTTTTTTCTGTCCATTTACTCGCTTTTTCCCTTTATCTTTCTTCTTTTTCTTTCCTGATGAGTCTTCCCTCATCAACTCTGCCAGTTCTGCTTGAAACTGTTGTTCCTCCTGACTAGATATTATTTCTGGATTTCCCGTATGTATTTGATTATTATCCCTCTTGGTTTCCTCCATATTATTTTTCTCCATCTTAATCCCCTTTCTTTGCATAATACCAATTCTTATCTACTATAACGAGGAATCGGCTTCATCTTCTTCAAAAAATTTTTCAAATTAGTGTATTAAATGTACTAATACAGTTTATCTCATTTATTTCCATTATGCAAGTACTTTTTCAAACTCACTTCTGATATTTTATCATTAAATATCACATTATATATCAGATAAAGATAACTGCTAGAGCGTGTTTGAAAATTGTTTTCCGTCAGATGTGCGGAAAGGAAGACTGACCTGCCCACTGTCACAAGAACATCTTTAATGTTCTTAAATATAGAATGACTATATTTTGTAGCAATTCTTTTTATAATAAAAATGAGTCCAACAAGCCCGACTCGCGCGCCGGAGCGCGGCTGCGATAGCAGTCATCTTCGTTTGTGCGTAATGCGCATCCACCGGAGGATTTTGCTTTATAGGACGCAATTTCCTATAAAACAAAAAATATAGCATGATTTTTTCCGGCTATTATTCCGAACCAAAACCATGCTATATTTCAAAATCCTTTATACAAAATCTTCTCTCATAGGGTTAAAGATATCTAATAAAATACCTTCTTTCATACACACACATCCATGTTCCACACCATTTAGCTTTAGCATAGTGTCACCAGCTTTCACAATCCGTTTCTCCCCGTCAATCTCAAACTCAAACACACCACTTACTACATAAGTAATCTGTGTATGGGGATGATGATGAAGCTGTCCTTCTGCACCTTCTGCAAATATATTTTCCACACACATTAAATCCTTGCTATAAGCCAGAACGCGACGTCTTACGCCTCTCGCGATACATTCTTCCTTGACATCCTCATGAAATACCCATCTCTGGTTTAACATGTCCCTTTTCTCCTGTTCTCACTGATTCTTGATACTTACTCTACTTCCTGCTTCCACAGACTTTGTGATAAATGCATTACCACCAATAACTGCCCCTTTTCCAATGATAGTTTCTCCCCCAAGAATTGAAGCTCCTGAATAAATAGTCACTTCATCTTCTATGGTAGGATGTCTCTTGGTGCTCTTCAGCTTTTGTCCGCCACTTGTGGACAAAGCTCCTAGAGTCACCCCTTGGTAAACTTTTACATGCTCTCCAATTATAGTAGTCTCTCCCACCACAATTCCAGTACCATGGTCAATGAAAAAATATTTTCCAATGGAAGCTCCTGGGTGAATATCAATCCCTGTCACACTATGGGCATATTCGGTCATAGTTCTAGGTATCAACGGAACTGACAAAATAAACAATTCATGTGCCATTCGGTATACAGTTATTGCTAACATCCCTGGATAAGATAGAATAATTTCATCCTTGTTTGCTGCTGCTGGGTCTCCATCAAAAAATGCTTCTAAATCTGTCTCCAAATACTCTCGGATTTGAGGAACCTTTTTTAAAAATGCAATGGTAATATCCTGAGCTATTTTTTGTCTTTCTTCTTTTCCCTCTTGTTTGTAATTAGAGTTGTATTTTAAAACCTTTGAAATTTCTTTGTTTAAATAATACATCACGTCCTCAATCAAAAGGGAAAGTTGACTTCCTGCATTATAGACACGATAAGATTTATCTCGATAATACCCAGGAAATAAAATTCTAAGCATCTTGTTTACAATATCTATAATTACATCTTTATCTGGCTGATTAAAAAAATCTTCCATACTATCAATCGCTCGATTGCCCTTATAATCCTCCAGAATATCTGATACCAATTTCTGCACTTCTATTTCCAATGAACTACCCATATTTACAGCTCTTCCTTTCCGTCCAGGAGTTCTTACTCCCTGGCCATGTAAAGTTGCTTGCTTTTAATTATACTCATATAGAATGGCTCTCTTCTTCTCTACTTAAAAACTTTATTCTGCAAAGAGCACAATTCTTTCCACTTCTCCATTGTTATTCATCCAAACCAGGCATCGAGAATCTCTCTTAATATCCTCAAGCTGAACTATATTTTTTGTAAGATAAGGGGTAATCTGCACATTTCTGGAAAGAGTATATACTGCCTCATCCTTTCCTGTAAGAAGTTTTGCACCACCTGAAGTATCTAACTCTTCAGCAGCAATTACATACTGAGGTGCCTGAATATCCTCTGGAATATTGACAATCACTACATAAGGTGTTGTCTGAGGCGGAAGAGACATAGTCATAGCTGGCCCCAAATAGGCCTCAAAGTTACCTATCTGAATATCTTTTAATTCAACTGGAAATCCGTTCACTCCATCCAAAACAAGCGTATTTTCTGGGTCAATCATCAACAAAATTTCTCCCATATTTGCAGTTTCCGATGTTCCGTCTACCAAAATAGTGCCATCGCCCACTTCTTTTATCGTTCCCCATATTCTTTCAGTGATATCTTCTGCCACATTATCTGGATTTTCTGGCATATCTGGCTGAGTTTCCTCACCTGCTGGATTCTCCTCTGTTGCTTCTGTCTGCACATTTGCAGCTGTTGTCTCCTCTGTTTGACTAGAACATCCACTTACGAGCATCAAAGAAACTGCTACACTTGCAGTTAAAACTAAAAATCTTTTTTTCATAAATCTTATAGGCACCAAAATCCACTTCCCTTCGGCAGTGGAAGGAGTGCCCTCCTCCTTTCTTTCTTAAACAAAATATATAGCCAATTGCGAAATTCAAAACTCTGCCAAATATTCTGCCAATTTATTCTAACAAAAGACATTTGCACCATGGAAATGAGACCATAGAACACAGAAGGGCTAATACCTGAATGCGTTCTGCTTTTTTAGGCTCATTGCAATGCTTGGTACAACAGGCTTTGCATGGAACAAATAGTCAGAATATTCTCAACAACTTCGACTTTCGCAATCACCTATTAACAAAATATAAACTGTGATTTACAATCAATGTTCCATTTTATGGTAGAAAACGGTTTTGCTGCTGATATTACTCGCTTTAATCCATCAAGTTTCTATCTTCCACACAGGAAATTTGATTTTTTGGAGCGGATATTCCTATCTCGCTGCTTGCTGTGAGGAAGTTTATTGCCTAAACAATTATAATTTAATAACTTGCTTACTCTGTGTTTTGCATCCTAGTATTGGGAAGCAATTTTAAGCTATTGAAAATAGCCCATAAATATGGTGCTCCAAAAACATTCATCTTCTTAGGACCTGTTATCTCTTGAGGATTTTCCTGAATTTTCTTCCAAGCAGCCTCAAATGTACTTCTGGTTATGGATTTCCTTTTTCGACTTATAAATAACTCTCCTCCCCTCATAGTATAGATAAACGGCAATCCCTTGGCAGTAAGAAATTCCTCTTCCTGATGCTTTTTCATTATCTCCCAAACTTCATCACATGTGTACAAATCCATGACTTATCCGTTACCGAAAACTTATAAAAAGCTATAAACTTTTATGTTTCATTCCTACTTCATCGTGTATGCTTTTGTATCTAATCTATTTCATACTACTCATATCTTCTGTTACACTCCATAGGCGTAAATTCCTGACTAACGTATCAGTACCTTTCTCTTTTATCCGCAACATCTTATATTGTTGATTATTCTTTTAAAATATTATCTCTATATAATTTCAGATTGACTTTTTGACAAATATTTGTTAGTCTGTGATTTATTTTTAAAAGTTCTTGTTCTCTTTTTATAATGTTACTTGTTTTACAATAACATTCTCCTTTCTTGTTTTTCTCATATTTAGCCAATTACGAACCTCAAAGCTTTGCCGAATATTCTGACTTTCGCAATCACCTATTTTCTTGATAAGGAACACTGTAACCTATATTTCCTTTTTTCTAGTTTTTTAACACTTTTCGTCTTATTGGTGTCTTTATACATAGTCCCATTTGACTACTAACTGCTTAATCCCTAAAGCGGTTCTAACTCCTTTCTTTTCTAGAGTTAACTTGGAATCTTCATATTCTATGCAAGATAGCAGTGGAATCCATCATACTTTATATGTGGGGCCTTGTAGTTGACATATTCAGTACGAACACAGTTAGATTCTGTAAGACTCAAAATCCCATCAGACAGAAATCTGCTACCATTCTCCACGTGCATTATATCAGTAATTTCACAATTTTACAATCATACATATCCCAATATATAAGATTGATGACAAAGTGTAAGAATTATAGTATAATTATTACTAATATTGTAAGATTTTTTTTCGCTATAAGCTACATCAAGAAAGGTTTTTAACCCATGGTTTATACAGTCAAAGAAATTTCCCAAAAAATGGGCATGACAGAACATACTATTCGCTTCTATACAGACCAAGGACTGCTGCCCTGCCGCCGAGATAAAAATAACCACCGCATATTTGATGAAGAATCTGTCAGTTGGCTTACTAGCATTCAATGCTTGCGCAGATGTGGTATCTCGATTGAAGATATCCAAATTTATTGTCGCCTCTGTCAAGAAGGAGATTCTAGACTTCTAGAACGATATGAATTTATGCTTCGCCAGCGAGAGCTTGCCTATACTCGCCTAAAAGAAGCACAGGAGGCATTTCATTATATGGAAAACAAAATCCGGCATTATGAGGACATTATGTCCAACAAAATACCGGATGATATGAATATCATTTTTAAAAACATGAAAAAAAACTGTAATAACTCTGACTCCACAGATTAAGCCATGGCTTTTGCTGTCTTAGCCAGCTCGTCCCGAATCTGGATGTGCTGTGGACACACCTCTTCACATTTTCCACATTTAATACATTCCGCAGCACTTTTTTTGCCATGTCCACTAACTAACCAATTTTCCTGTTTTTTTGCTGCTGCCATATCACGATACAAAGTCAAATAATTCATAGCTGTAAAGGAGCCAGAGATGCCAATATTGTTCGGGCATACCTTTGCACAGTAATTGCAAGTGGTACAAGGAATCAAAGGAATTTTTGCCAGAGCCTCCCTTGCCTGTTCCAGGGTTTCCTGCTCTTTTTCTGACAGATGATTAAATTCTTTCATATAAGAAAGATTATCTTCCATCTGCTCTAAATTGCTCATTCCAGATAATACAGTAATAACTCCTTCAAGTCCAGCAGCAAATCGAATAGCCCAAGAAGCATAAGAAGCATTTGGTTCTGCCTTCTTAAAAATCTCTGCTACAGGTTCTGGAGGATTCGCAAGCATCCCTCCTTTAACTGGTTCCATAATGATAACTGGTTTGCCATATTTTCTTGCCATCTCATAACATGCTCTGGATTGAATAGCTGGGTTTTCCCAATCTCCGTAGTTAATCTGAAGCTGAACAAATTCCATCTCTGGATGGGCTTTTAAAATATCTTCCAGCTCTTCTGGGGTTGAATGAAAAGAGAATCCTACATGACGGATAAGTCCCTCTTTTTTCTTTTCCTGAACAAAATTCCACATATCAAACTTATCAAAGAATCCAGTTCTATGTTCCCCTAGATTGTGCAGCAGGTAAAAATCAAAATATCCTGCTCCTGTCTGTTTTAAAGAGGTGTCAAACTGGGCAATGGCTTCCTCTCTGCTCTTGCAGTTAATCCATGCAGCATTTTTGGTTGCCAGTTGAAAAGATTCTCTAGGGTAACGCTCCACCAATGCCTGACGGATTGCATCCTCACTTCCAGCATAAGCCCAAGCAGTGTCAAAATAAGTAAACCCTGCATCCATAAAGCGGTCCACCATCTGTTTTGTTTGCTCTACATCAATTACTTTGTCCTTCATAGGCAGACGCATAAGACCAAACCCCAGTTGTTTAATATCTTCACCTAAATAAGCCATAACTCTCATCCTCCTTTTATTGTAGGATTAGTTTATCACATTCGAGTTACACGAAGTCAAGAGTTATTGACAAAATTTTTTCACAATAGTACACAAAAGTTCTGTAACCTTCTCCAATGCTTGGACAGAAATATATTCAAATTTTCCATGGAAATTGTGACCACCTGTACACAAGTTAGGACAAGGTAATCCCCGATAAGACAAAGCAGCCCCATCAGTTCCTCCCCGAATAGGAGTAATCACAGGCTCAATCTCCAACTCTTCCATAGCTGACCTTGCTATATCAATCAGATACATATGGTTTTTTAATTTTTCTTTCATATTATAATAGCTGTCTTTCATGAGCAATTCAATGGTTCCCTGACCATATTTCTGATTCATATAATCAGCTACCCGTTGCATATATATCTTTTTTTCCTGAAACTTATCCCAATCATGGTCCCGAATAATATAGTCCATCATTACCTTTTCCACGGTTCCTGAAATGTCACTCAGATGGAAAAATCCCTCATAATCTTCGGTATACATAGGATTGTCAAACACTGGAAGCATATGTTGGAATTCCATAGCCATAAGAATCGCATTTTTCATCCTTCCTTTGGAAGTTCCTGGATGGATACTCAATCCATTTACAATCACCTTTCCAGAAGCCCCATTGAAATTTTCATATTCCAGTTCTCCTAACCTGCCACCGTCAACAGTGTAAGCCACATCTGCACAAAATCCTTGTATATCAAATAATTCTGCTCCTCGTCCCACTTCCTCATCTGGAGTAAAACCTACTTTGACTTCGCCATGGGGAATCTCTGGATGCTCCAGTAAATATTGTGCAAGTGCCATAATCTCTGCAACACCTGCTTTATCATCAGCTCCTAAAAGGCTAGTTCCATCTGTAGTAATTAAATCTTGTCCTACATACCTAAGCAAATCTGGATACTGCTCTGGCCCCATAGAAAGTCCTGTATCCTGATTCATAAGAATCGTTCCACCATCATAATTTTTCACAATCTGAGGTTTTACATTTGCCCCAGAATAAGCTGGAGCAGTATCCATATGGGCAATGAATCCAAGAACTGGAATCTTTTTATCTGTACAGGTTGCAGGAATCGTTCCATATACATATCCGTGCTCATCCATTTTCACCTCATTGGCTCCCATACTTCTCAATTCCTCTGTTAGCATCTTAGCTAAGTCTTTTTGTTTTTCAGTGCTTGGAATCATTTCTTTTTCTGGTTCAGACATGGTGTCCACAGCAATATATCTAAGAAATCTCTCTAATACCGTTGTTTGCATTTTTTATTCCTCCAAATCTTAAAATTTTTATTTTCCTTGACTTCCTACCAATTCCAAAACTGCATAAGTCTTTCTTCCTAATTCATCAGATAAAGAAACTGTCTTGGCATACTCCTCTATCTCTTTAGGAAGTTGATACAAATCAATGACCTGCATCCCCTTCCCTTCATAATATTTCCTCAAATATTCTTTCCCAGCATGAAGACTGCTAGAGAGAAAATAATTATGATGCATCTCTTGTTTCACCTGCATTTCCTCTGCAATATAATCAATCCAGCTCACAAAAGTCTTCAAATTATAATCATTCAGAGAATAGCCAACAAACAAAAATACATGGTCAATCAACAGAGATTTTAAGAAAGTTTCCATAAGCCGATGGGTTTCTGGATAATGTAGATAGTCATCCTCTTTCAATACTAGCTTTTGGGGCTGCCGGATATCTCCATGAAGCTTTAGCAGATAATGAGCAGAAATTCCAGTCAACAAATCACGGTCTTCCCGAATAATCTGATATCCTTTGGCTACCTGGTCCATCAATGTATCAAAATTTGTTGTGACAATATGCTTGGGACAAAGAGAAACAATCTGCTGATTTAAGATATTGGGCTGGATATCTTCTGGTACCATGGATTTGATAAGAGAATAATAGTCTGTATGATTAGGACTTTCATCCAGACAATAATAATATTGAGGAATCCGAATATATTCTTCGGTAGCTAATCGCCCCTCCATAGGATAACCAATTTGCTCTGCGAAAGCCTGAACCAACTGCCCCCATGTAGGAAGGCCCGAATTTTTGGACACTCCTGCCCCCACAAAAATCACCAATTTTTCCCTCTTTAAAGCAAGTGAAAGGTCTTCAATCATTTCATAAAAGGTCATGACATCCTCCTGATGGTTATTGTTTGTGGCATCTTTAAGCTTACATCTGATACTGGAATAGGGGATTAGAAACTATTTTCTAGCGGTTAGCTAGTTCTTCCATAATCTCTTCCCAGCCAATCCCTCTGTCTGCCATAAGTACCATCATATGATATAAAAAATCAGCAATCTCATATTTAATTTCTTCTGGATTAGGATTTTTGGCTGCAATGATAATCTCTGTAGCTTCTTCCCCCAGCTTCTTCAAAATCTTATCTAGTCCTTTGTCAAATAAATAGTTTGTATAGGAGCCTTCCTTTGGATTCTCCTTTCTATCTAAAATAACATCAAATACTTCTTCAAATACTTTAAGAGGATTCGTTTCCTTATATTCCTTTTTTGCTAATGTCTTAAAAAAGCAAGATTTTGCTCCTGTATGGCATGCTGTTCCCACTTGTCTTACCTTTGCCAGAATCGTGTCATTGTCACAATCTAAATGCAAAGATTTCACATATTGATAATGTCCTGAAGTCTCTCCCTTAATCCAGAGAGATTGGCGGCTGCGGCTGTAATAGGTCATTTTTCCTGTTTTTAAGGTATAGTTAAATGCCTCCTGGTCCATATAAGCTACCATAAGCACTTCTGCTGTCTTATAGTCTTGAACCACCACTGGAATTAATCCCTGCTCATTTCGCTTAAAATCCTCCCATTGGATTTGACTCTCAAAGCTGTCCATATAGATACCTCTTTTCTTCAGTTCCTGTTTGGTATCCATACAACTTCTGCCATGCTCCTGTAAATCTGTAAGAACAACCCCTTCCACTGGAGGAATCCGCAAAATGGAAGCTAATATCTGGGGCGCATCATTATGACAGAATATCATCATTGGAATATTATGGTCAGAAAGAGAAGAAAATTGTTCTTCTATCTGATAGAGGGATTCTCTGCTTGCTAAAGAGTCTTTTAGCTCTTCTTTCTTTTCTTGGCAGTGTAAAATTAAGGCAGAAGCCCCCAACTGCTGGAATTCCTCCCACCGTTCCATATATTGCATTTTAGGAAGATACCCATATATTTTCTCGCTGCCAAATCTATCTGCTCCCTCTTTTATTAAATCAATATTATCTTCATCTGATACATTTAAAAAAACACCTTTTGCCCCTGCATATAAATATTTCTTGATATCTTCTAAGCGTTTTACCCTTCCCCCTGCAATAACTGGGATGTCGATATTTCTGACAACTTCTTTTATCATCAGGATTGTTCGCTCATGGTCCTCGTCTGTCTTTGAAAGGTCATAAATCAACAACTCATCTGCTCCATTATCGCTATAATACCGCCCCAAGGCCAGCACATCATAACTTCTCCCCATTTGATTGCTATCTAAAATGATTGCCTGTCCATTTTTGCATCCAAAACCTGCAATCAATTTTTTATAAGTCATACCTGCTGCTCCTCCCTACCTATTATTGAACACTCTCAGCCAATATTTTTTCATGTTTGCAATTTAATTTCTAAAAATATTTTTTAACCATTTGTAGCAAGAAATCCTCCACTTCTTAAATGGTGAAAGTACATCTCTCTTATTTCTATCAATAATGATATTATGTTTATGCAAATCTTCTGATGGCATCCTCTAAATTCAGCCTTTTTTCATAGAGGGCTTTTCCAATGATAGTTCCCCCTATTCCCTCCTCATACAATTTCTGCAAATCTTCCATACAAGATACTCCTCCCGAAGCAATAATATCCATTCCAATCTCCTCGGTCAGCTTTTTTGTGGCAGATATGTTTGGTCCTGTCAACATACCATCTCTGGAAATATCCGTATATACCACATGGCGGACTCCATACTCTTTCATCTTGCTACATAGTTCTATTGCTGTCAAGGTACTGACCTTCTCCCAGCCTTCCACTGCAACCTTGCCATCCTTTGCATCAATACCAGCCACAATCTGCTCTGGCCCGAATCTTTCTATAAGAACCTTTATAAATTCTGGTTCCTTTACAGCTTTTGTTCCAATGATAACCCTGTGGACACCTAAGTCCAAGATAGACTTCACTGCTTCTTCGCTCCGAATTCCTCCGCCAAGCTGCACAGGAACGTCTACAGCCTCTATAATCTCTTTGATTATTGCTCCATTCACCGCTTTTCCTGCCAACGCCCCGTCAAGGTCCACCAGGTGAAGAAAGGTTGCTCCTTGGGACACCCACAGTTTCGCTATCTGACTAGGGCTGTCTGAATATACTTTTATATTGTCAAATACTCCCTGTGTTAAGAGAACACATTTTCCCTCTTTTATATCAATTGCCGGATATAATTGCATAGACGTTTCCCCTTTTATTTATGTAAATGCCCTACAATGAAATTTCTATAAGCACTCTCTATTTTACCTGATTCCTACTATTTGTCAATCAATGCAACTTATTAAAAGATTTTAATATAATTTTTCTGGTCTTTACGATTATGATAGCCACATTTTTCATAAAATTTATGAGCTTCTTTACGGCGCATTGCTGAATTTAAGCGTACACCCTTAGAACCACTCTCTCTAGCCCATTCCTCTGCCTTTATAAGCAAAGCTTTTCCTACTCCCTGTCCCTGATACTTATCATCTACCACAAGTCCTAAAATATTTTTCATAGAATCCATATAAAGACAATCATAATCATTGATATGGATATAGCCAACTGCCTTGTCTTCTATACATGCCACAAAAATCTTATGCTCGGAACAATCTAACAGTTTTAAAAGCTGTGTTTTGGTATCCTCTAAGGAATATTCATAACCCAAGCAACTGTTCAAAGCAACAATTCTCTCACAATCTTGTTCTTGACATTCTCTGATAATCAACTTATTTGCCCCCTTTTCATCATCATTTTAACATAATTCCCTTTGAACGTCATTCCTTTTTTATATAGAATCAAGGACTTGGCAGCAGATATGTTCTATTTTATTCAAAACCTTTTCAGTAATAAAGAAGTTGTTGCAAAACGCAATTATCATACAATATACAGTTAAACATTCAAGATATACTACTATATATTGTATGAAACTACAATTTTGCAACAACGCCTTTATTATCTTAATTCTTTCAACGATAGTTAGCAAGAACTCTCCCTCATTCTAAAAAGGAGAGCATATCACATTCCACTAATGGAAGCTTTTAACCCAATTAATCAGAGAATTATGGTAAACATTTTCCATGACATCTCTGCGCATCTGGTCAGTGATAGGGCCATTTTTACTCATTTTTTCAAGAATTGCCTCTTGAAGTTCTGAGATATCCATTTCTTCATAGCTTTTATCAACTTTTTCTTTTGTAGATGCCTTCTCCTCTGCTGCTTTTTGAGTCTTTAATAATTTATCTTCCTTCATTTCTTGCGGTTGTACTATTTTTTGTTCCTTTACTGATGTTCCCTTTGCAGCCGCTTTTTTGCTTTTCGATTTTTTAACTGGTGCCGATTTTTCTTTCTCTATAACCGTTTTTTCTGTTATCTCTTTGTCTGCGTCTTTTTTTGAT
>DEPC01000040.1 GCA_002358555.1 Hungatella sp. UBA3402
GCATAGAACCTTTGGCTAGAGTTCCATCAGTATAAGCTAGTTTCCAGCCAGTTTCTTCCTGTATCCAATGAGAATATCCCTTACTCTGCCCTGTAATAATTCCTGTAAGAGAATGTATGTAGCCTTTCTTAGAATCCTGGGTTATCTGTGTGCCGCCAGCCATTGTATTATCTATTTTTGCATTAGTTGTGGTAGTTTGGCTGCTTTTACTTCCCCTGTTACTTTTTCTCCCAGCAGAATTGACTGTAACTACATAGTTTTGGGCTGCACGTTTTAAAGTGTTAGAATCCTTAGTACGGAATTCAATTCCTAAGGTACGAGTTCCAGTCTTCCCAGAATCTTTCAATGTTTGGCTCTTGATAGTAATTCTGGTACTTCCTGATTCAGAGGTATAATCCTCACCCTCTTTCAACTTCTTACCATCAAGAAATACATCAACAAACTCGTCATAGATACCTTCTGAGACTAATATCTGATCGCCTATTGTGTTGGATGTAATATTGGGAATACGCTGGGTCAAATCATATCCTTGATCTGTAGCAGCATCAACATTTTCATCTGTATTCTCAATGACTGTCAATGTAAATGTTTTTTCACTCCCCGCAAATTCTCTGTAACTGTTTTCCATCTCTACAGTAAATGTAAATTCTCCGGTTTCAGTAGGAATTCCATACAATTCACCATTAGGCTTAACTTCCATTCCAGTTGGAAGCATACCATCTGCAACTTCATAAGTTACCTTATTCCAACTATACTTATTATTGTTTTGAATCATTGTACCATAAGGTACATATTTGACTGCATTGGGAACTTCTTCTGTAGTAATGGTAGGATTACCCATAATACCAGTTAAAGTCAGCACCATCAAGGCGGTATCACCAGACTTAATCGTCAATTTACCGGATACATTCGTTTTGTCTTTTGTATTCCCTTTAGGCTTTATACGAATCTTAGCCATATTTGGCAGTTCACCATAATGTGCTATTCCATCTACCGGTGATAATCCTCCTAATTCATTAATCGCGTTAAATCCTTCTAAAGCACGGTTTCCATTTAAAGTCCAATAACGGTCTAGCTCTACAGTTTCTGACTCAATTTCTATAGATAGATTATCTATGGGACTTGTTCCTATATTCATAAGCAAAATATCATGTATATTATCATGGTATCCATCCAAAAGTATTTCACGTTTAGAATATATCACTTTATCTTTTTCTTGACTATCAGCCTCTTTATCTGCTAAGCTGTTAATATAAAGTTTTCCTGCCCCTTCAGTTTCTTTTACTATCTGTAACCAGTAATTTCTCTGGTTTTCCTTATCTTCTGAAGAAGCGGTATACTGCACAGGACCTTTAGAGAAATCATGAATACTCTGTCCACTAACTTCTGGAGAATTACTGTTATTCACATACAATGATAAACCTTTCATCGTTTCAAACATAGGGGCTAGTTGTTTTAAATCCACATCTTTATCTACTAAAATTGTCAGGTAGTTATATTCGGCATAGGAATCCTCTCTGCTTGCTGCTACATAACATTCAACTCTATTCCCACTATTATCTTGAAGTCCATAAAAAGAAACTGCTGTGCCACTATCTAAACTTGGAGTCCATCCTTCTGTCTTAATACAATATTGATAAACTTCCTGTTCCTCTACTCCATCTTGTCCTACAAAAATTGTGAAATATACTCCATTACTGAAATCTGCCTTATATCCTCCATGTTTATAATCATTATTAAACAATGAAGATTTTATATCTTTTGCACCTGCTTTTATTGCCTGCTGTATTGTGGAGTACTGTCCCACATAGGCAGCAGTTACATAAAGAGAATTTTCAATACCTGCTTTGGAATAATCAAAAACTGCATAATATTCTCTATTAGCAGTATATCCTTCTTCTAATGTATAAGTACGAATCCGGCAGCCATTGTTGTCCACAACACTAGAAGAACGATCTGTTACCATCGTCCAATAATAATCTTCTGGTTTATCATCAGGCTTATCATATAAGATAGTGGAAATATAATTACCTACTGATGACAAGTATATTCTGAAAGGTAGACAGCCAGTAACTTTCCCTTCAGAATTATAAGTTACCATAGTAATCCATGGCATATCTTTCTGAAATTTCCATCCAGCATCCGTTTGAGTCATATCCTTGGTAAATATTTGTTCTGTAATGTCTGTTCCCTCTGCCTCTGCTTTTTCTGAGTCTTTATATATTCCTTGATAAAACTTTACCCCTGTAAACTTAGATTCCTGAAAAACAGAAGTATTTGCTTTCAATCCAATATATGCGGTTTCCCCTTTTTCTAACTCTTCTCCTGAAACATAGACTCTCATTGTTCGGTTAAGGCTATCAAACTCTTGGTCATAGCCATCACTATCATCATATCTACTATAGTAATTTGTGTCTTTTTCATCCAAAATTTGAATCTCCGTGCGTCTTCCTTCATCGTCTTGTTTATAAATCACTGGTGTAAGCCATTTGCTGGAATTTGTCACATTTAAGCTAACAATATAACGAATATTTTCTTCCGCTAACTGATCATCTTCTCCTACAATTATCTGCCAATAGGACTCTGCACCAAAGTTCTCATCATAGTAGTATTTAGATGTAGAACGGCTTAAATCTACTACAGACCCTTTTGAACTGATTTGGTAATCATCACCAAATGAACCATAGGCCCACATTATTTTATCTGTGTCCTTCAGTTCTACTTTACCTGTGAATATTTTATCAATAGAAACCATTGTCAATTCTGCTGGTGTATATCCAGATAGGTCTATATTCCACAAATACTCCTCTTTTAAAGGTAGAAGCGAACTGGCTACAGCTCCATCTCCATCTGTAAATTCCTTTCTTTCTGGATATACTACTATGATATCTCCTGCCACATTAAGGCTCATCTGTGTTATAACTGTATCATCAAAATAGGCAGATATATAAAAAGTATGTCCTCTAATTACTATACTGTCATCAGGATTTTTAAACCACTGATTTGTTGTTTTTCCCTTATAAGTAAACTGAATCTCATAGGGAAAACAGGGATTTTCTTCTGGGATGTTGATAGTATAGCTTCCATCCTCTTCAAAATAGGCATCACCAAGTTCATTTTTCCAATCTTCCTTGCTCACTACAGTGACTATATTACTTCCTGTATTGAATTTTACTTCATCGTTTGCAGATTTAGCTGCATTGTTTGGAGTTCTTAAAGATTTTTTGTCAATTGCTTCAGAAATTTTTTTCTCAGAATCTTTTTTCAGTTCCTCCTTTTCTAACTGTTTCTCTTTTACAGCATCGATATCTTGTAATCCGATATTTGCTGCCATAACTGGTTGGGTTGGCATCAAAAGCAGCACTGCCAAAAACGCTCCTACCCCTTGTTTGATGGATTTCATATTATCCTTTTTCTCCCTTCTCATTTTGTAAATATGCCTCTCCAAGTGCTATCAGCTCCTGGAGGGAATACAAGCGGCATTGCCGCAGATTCCCAGAACCATAATCAAATATGAAAGTTTCATCTGAGACATCGCATAATCCTGGAAGACGGGCTAAAGTTTGAAGTCTGCTATCCAGCAAAAGACCATATCTCTCTTGACCATATTTCTCCCCTGCTGCACTAACATATTCTGTTACAATATATTCTCCTACTTGGGTCACGTAAGTAAGATAAGCATCTTCTTCAAGTACAGCAACTTTTTGATTCGATTGAAGGTCATAGACCTCCGGTGAACCGTGGAGGGAAGAAACAATTTTGTATTGATTCGTATAAAATTCTTCATACAAATCCTTATCCGGCGCTTCTCCTTTTATTTCTGATATCACTGAACCGTCTGATGCACTATAACACCGAATAGTCCCATCATACCAAATTACCTCAAGCCAAGAGCCGTCTTCTGTTTTCCTAAATTGTTGGTCATAGATGGATTCTGGTTCAGGCAATTCCACTTTAATCAGAGGAATTCCTTCCTTATTATATATACAAAAATTTTCATATCCAAAAAGCATCGTAGTTGTTCCATCTTGGCTGATACGAGCTTCGTCATGGATATAACGGGAATCATAAAAAGCAATTTGTGTATCTTCATGGCTTTCTCTTTTTAAAAAACGCACAGATGATTCATTGCGGTTGGAAACTACGGCATATTTTCCAGCCATAGCAACAAAATTGCAGGGCTCCTTGCACAGTTCAGACGAAAGCAAGTTTGCCCCGCTGTCATAGAAAGAAAATTTTTTATCATCTGTTGCGACGATAACATAACCATCTCCAATAGAGAAACCAGTAATATTTACATCATTTGTATAAGCCAATTCCATCTGTTCTAATGTATCTGGATCAAGACTGACTAACAAATTTTTGTTGGTAAGATAAATATTCTGTTCATCAGTTTTGAGGAAAAACTGATCTCTAGATTCTACTACCCCGACATAAACTCCTTCTTCGGTATTTACTAGACCAAATAAGGATTCATCATTTTTATCTGCTGCAAATGCAAAATATTTTCCACAAAATCCACCTTCAAAATGTCCATAAGCAGTTTCTTCATAGATAATCATATCTTCATCTGAATTTTCCAAATCAAAAATACGGAGGGCACCTCCTGAAAAACTTACAGCAAGAAGACTTCCATTTTGATTTAAAGAAAAAATTCTATTATGGGGATTTGCGAAGATATCATTAACAGCTACCTGCATTTGATTTCCTTTAAAGGAACATTCTCGAATTTTTTCTCCATTTGATATTCGATATATGATTGCGTAATCTTCATTCCGATTTACTGCAGCCATAACAGTTTTATCCCCAGAAATTGCTAGGGTTGTAGCTTCTTCACCTGTCCATAAAACTTTTTGCATATTCAAATCATAAGCTGTCACGCCTTGAACTCCAGCATAAACAATCTTATTTTCATCTATAAATATCGCATCTGACAATGCGGAATTCTGTGCATCTAACTGTGCTACTCTTTCGCCGCTTTCCATATCAAATACTACAACTTCATTTTGACAAACTGCCGCACAATAGGTACCTTCTGGTGACATTGTTATAGTAAAAGGTGCTGAAGAAAGTTCTATGGTATCTATGGTTTTAAAGCCATCTGATAAATCATAAACTCCCAAGGCATCTGTCAATGCCTTTTGAGCCTGTGCTGTAACAGGTGCATCCAAAAAGCTTTTTCCTGCAGGGATTGCCTGTAATGCCAGTTTAATCGCATCAGATACATCTCCTTGTGCAAGATGGTTGGAAGAATATTCTGCCAAAGCCAAAGATTCTTGGATTTGCTCTAGCTGTTTTATCCCTGCAAATGTAGTGACTCCACCAGACAAAAATATTACAGATAACAAAACTGCTGAAATAACCATTCTTCTTTTATGGTGGATTATTCTGATATCCCGTCTATGAAGCTCCTTAAATGCAGTAAGCATCTCCTGGGCTGATTGATAACGCATATCTGGATTAAAAGCCATTGCTTTTTGTATAATCTCTGATACTGCCGCACTACATACCTCAGTTCCTAGAGGTTTCACCTCCAATGCAGACTGAGCAGGACGCTGCCCTGATAAAAGATGATAAAGCGTCGCACCAAGGCTATAAATGTCAGAACGTACATCAAGCATAACTCCTTGCCTGCTGCTGGTACTGCTAAAGTTGCCAGCAGATAGTGGACATTTGCCCAAATCTTGTGAATGACCAATCTGTTCTGCTGAATTAGACAAATTTCTATTTCCAATAGTTTGCGTTTCTGTCTTTCCTTGTGTCTCTGTTTGCTGTGGAAAATATGATATTTCTATGGTTTCTCTTTCCCCAGAAACCCCAGATAATTCTAGAGTCTCTGTTCTATTTGGAAAGTTTGTCATATCCATAGCTTCTTCTGTATCATCTATAGTCACTGATGTCTGTGTTATTTCTGTAATTTCACAATCTGGTAACTCTTTTTTTTCACCCTCTTTCATAGAATCCTGTGATGATATTTCTTTTAAAGGCTGTTTAGCAATAATAGATTTTTTCTCGTTAGTATACTCAATTCCATAATGCTCAGGGGAAGCATATCCTCGGCTGAACGCTTTTACGGCTCCATTTTCTCCAAGAGCAAGAGCAATGTTATAGTCAATAAGGCATATATTTCCGTCTGGGCGGAGCATAATATTTGCTGGCTTGATATCTCCATGGATAATCCCATAAGGTGGACGAGTGTGGAGATAATTTAATGCTTCAAGAAGTTCGCAGGCCCACTGGATTATCTGTGACTGTTTTATTTTCTGACTTCTTTTTAAAACTTGGTCCAGACTTTCTCCTTCAATATAAGCCATGATGGTATAAAACACGCCATCTTCCTCGACAAAATCATATACCTGTGGAATATAAGTGTGACTTAAATTTTTTAACATATCGACTTCTCGTCGCAAAAGCTCCATCTTTGTATTTAAACTTCTCTTATCTGCTTTAAGAACTATCTTTTCATTCAGACGCAGATGTCGCCCTAAATATACAATTCCGCCGCCTCCGGCTCCTATCTGATTCTGTATCTCATAGATATCTGCTATTATCTTGGGCATATCTGCCCTCCTTCTGTAAATTTACTTCCATGGCTTTCCATACTCTTGCTCTAATCTTCTTTTAATTATCCGCCCTGTAATGGTAAATATTATAATACATAAAACAGCCAACATTACTGCCCCAGCCATAAACCCAATGCCACCCCAGAACAACAATTCACTTTTTGATAAATATAGCATTGCCTGCTCCTTTCAAAAAACTCTAATCTGCTTTTATCGAAAGCATAGATACCATATGCTCTCTAATACTCCACAGAAAATACAGCTTCCAAAACTACAATATGCACTTGACTCTTCTGGTTCATAAATATGAAATTCTCTTGTATAAAATAGATGAAGAATATAGAGCTTAATTCTCATAAAAGAAGCCTTTGCTGTTCCTCGAAAGACTATTAGAAAAGCTGATATCAGTCCTCCTGTTAAAATTGAGCCAATGATTGTATATCCACAAAATTTCCAACCAGCAATCGCACCAACAGACATATAAAGCTTCA
>DEPC01000099.1 GCA_002358555.1 Hungatella sp. UBA3402
TGCACCACCTAAAGAATCCTGCATATAGCGGGTGCGGGCTTTTCCTCGGTTTTCATAATTTCCATAAGCTCGAAAAGTCAACCACATAGCTTTGATATAATAGAGTATTTTCTCTGGCTCTATAGCCTGTGCTACCTTCACTCCAAATTTAGGTTGATTTCCAAGTCCTCCAGCACTGTACACATCAAACTTGCCATCAGAACGGGCAGCAAAGCCCAAGTCTCGATAGGTGGCATGAGGGATATTTTTTTCTGAGTTGGAGAAAGCTACTTTCAACTTGCGAGGCATTTTTTCAGCTTTAATAAATGTCATTAAATAATCTCCAGCAGCTAAAGCCCATGGAAATACATCAAAGTATTCATCTTTTTCTACACCAGATAAAGGAGAGCACATCACATTGCGGGGATAATCTCCTCCTCCTCCTAAAGTCACGATTCCTACATCTAGAGCTTGGTCTATAATCTCACAAACCGTATCAGGGCTAAGGTCATGAAGTTGGATTGTCTGACAAGTGGTAAAATGAATGCGAGGAATATGGTATTTGCGAATCATATTAGCTGTAAATTCTAATTTTTCTTTTGTCACCTGACCCGCAGGCATACGGAGGCGAAGCATATTGGCTTTGCCACCTCTCTGTGCATAGCTTCCATAATATCCAGAAAAGCTTTTGTAAGCACTCTTATTTAGTTCTCCTGCATAAAAAGCCTTTGTCTTTTCTTCAAATTCAGAAAGGTCTGGTTTCCAGGTCTGAGGGTCTATCAGTTTCATTGTTGTAGCATCTCCTTCCAATCTGCTTCCTTAAAACCAACTAGGACAAAATCATCTCCAATAAGCAGAGGGCGTTTCACCAACATTCCATCTGTGGCCAAAAGCTGAAATTGTTCGTCCTCAGTCATGGTAGGAAGCTTGTCTTTTAATTTCATTTCTTTGTAAAGAATTCCGCTGGTGTTAAAAAACCGTTTTAGAGGCAAACCACTTTTTTTATGCCAAACTTTCAGTTCATCTGCAGTCGGATTTTGCTCTTTGATAGAACGGTTCTTATATTCCAGATTTTTTTCATCCAGCCAAGCTTTTGCTTTCTTGCAAGTGGAACAGACTGGATATTGTACAAATAGTAAATTCATTATTTTATCCTCCATATTTAAAACTTGTTATAACAGTTCAAAGATTTAACCTATTACAACTCGCTACTATTTTACATGAAAGATGAAGAGTTGAAAAGGGGGGAATCGGAATAAACTCAAGAAGAAACTTATATTTATATAAAGAAACTATCATAGTTTTGACAAATGAGAGAATTTAAGTATCAATTTTGTTATTTTTGAAGGCAAATTTTTGTTTCCTATGAAAACTAATACAGCTTTTGCCATTGAAATTATAATATCATAGAAAGGAATTCAATATTTATGAAAATAATTTTATATCTGTCAGATTATATTATTCCTCTAACTATATTTTATATTGTAGGATTTGGTTTATTGATGAAACGTCCTGTATATGATGATTTTGTAAAAGGCGCAAAAGAAGGTGCCAAAACAGTTGCAGGAATCATGCCTACATTAGTAGGATTGATGGTAGGAGTAGGGGTTCTACGTGCATCAGGATTCTTAAATACATTGTCTGATTTTTTAGGTCAATGGACTCAAAAAGTTGGATTTCCCTCCCAACTGCTTCCAGTAGCTTTGATAAAATTATTTTCCTCCAGTGCTGCCACTGGTCTTGCTCTGGACATTTTTAAGCAATATGGTCCTGACTCAAAACTGGGAATGATGGTATCTCTGATGCTTAGCTGTACAGAAACTGTATTTTATACTATGAGTATCTACTTTCTGTCAGCAGGAATCAAAAAAACTCGTTATACATTGCCAGGAGCCTTGCTAACTACGTTTATTGGCATTGTGATGAGTGTAGTTTTAGTGACGTATCTGTAAAATATAAAAATTTGTATTTTTTTGATAAAAAAATCCCAAATTTGTTAAGAGATTTATAAGGAATAAGTGGTTGCCCTGTTTGTCGAAATCATGTATAATTAGAAAGCACGTCTAAAAGTGCATAAGCTAACGACTTTTGTCGGAGGCATTGATTAGAATTAAGAAGCTTTGAAGAACCGTCAGATGAAAGGACCGACTGTGAACACGTACCAAACGTTGAATGAAGTACTGGTGAATCTGTTTCATGATATTATGGATATCGAACAGAAAGCGATCATCACTGATGAATATAAGGATTTGACCAACAATGATATGCATGTCATTGAGGCTATTGGAACCGATGATCCTAAAAATATGTCTACCATTGCGCATCTTTTATCTGTCACCGTAGGTACGCTTACAATAGCTATGAACAGTCTGGTAAAAAAGGGATATGTAATCCGGCAGAGAGGGACCCTAGACCGTCGGGAAGTCTATATCTCTTTGTCTGAAAAAGGAAGAAGGGCTTATGAGCATCATGCCAGATTTCACAAGGCTATGATTGACAGTGTCTCAGAGGAATTGAATCAGGAGGAATTGGAAATGCTGGTCAAAACCCTGTCAAAGCTCAACCGATGGTTCCGAAGCTGGCAAGACCATTAAAGGAGGATATTTTTATTATGAAAAAATTGGTCATGGGTTTTGTAGGAATCCTGATGGCGTTTTCATTGGCAGCATGTACGCCCACTCAGGTAACGGAATCAACTCCGCAGGCTGCCAGAGACCCAGAGGGAGTAGACCTTGAGAAAATTGCAGAGAGCAATGCAGCAATAACAAAAGGCCCAGATCTTTCAGCTCCTGTCTATGAGATGGCATTTATCTATTCTTTTAATGATGATGAAACAGGAATCCAGAAAGAATCTGTTGACTTAGAAGGTTTGACAGAACAAATTCTGGTGCAATGCCTGATTGAAAAAGGAGTTCTGGAACAAGATACGGAGGCTCTTTCCTTTGAGATTGAAGGTGATGAAAAGGCTGGTCCTGGTATGACAACAAGTTCATCAGATAGCAAGGAGAGAATTGGGACTCTGAATTTATCTAAGATTCCAACAGCTGATGGAGCTAAGGAACAGGCTATGCTCAATGCTATTGGCAATACCTTTATTGAAAACTATGAGCTGGACAAGCTGAAGCTTCTGGTAAACGGAGAGAATTATAAGGGAACTTCTATTACTCATGGTGATGGAGATTATCTAGTTTTTGCCAATTAAAATTTTTATTTACACTAAAGAAAGAGAGACTGTCTCAAAAATATTATCTTGCAATATATGAAGATAATATTTTTAGGACAGTCTTTCTTTATTTTAATGAATACAACGATTTCCCTTATTTGGACTGTTGTTCAAGCCACTGTTCAAAATATGGTTTGATTACTGTAAAAGGTGCAGGCCCAATATCTAGAAGAAAACGATTGAATTCTTTCAATACAAATCTATCTTTTAAAACTCGTTCCGCCTGTTCTTTCATATGACGGATTTCTAAATATCCCACATAATAATCCAGATAATTGACTGGAGCACTGAGCATATGGCTGTAAATTTGGTCAGCAACACTGTGGTCACTGATATCATAAAATTGAGATAAATAATCATATACCTGTTCTTTATCCCAGCCATAATAGTTAATATTGATATCCAAAAGGGCATGGAGGGCAAGAGTGGCAGAAGCATTATATGCTAGAACCTGCCCAAGCTCTGGACTCAAGCCATTGTCTGTAGTATAGGAATAATTTTCCACATAGGTAGCCCATCCTTCGCTGTAGCTGCTAAAGCTTAGAATTTTTCTTAAAGGAGTATCACAGTTAGAGAGAAAATATACATTCTGATAGAGATGTCCTGGATACCCTTCATGTGCCAAGGTTGTATACAAATCTCCTGCTGTTCCTACAGAACCTCCATTGATATAGATAACACAATCTTCATACCGGTCCATAGGAGGAACTAAGAAAAAGGCTGGACTTAATGTATGCTCTAAGGAGGATGGAACATATTTGGTCGTGTAGGTACTGTGTTTTAGTTCTGGAAAATCAGCCAAGATTACTTCCTTTAAATGCTCTAAGATATCCCCAGGTTCTGTATAGGCAAAATGGTAATCATCAAGCTGATCGCCTAAGTCTTCATGGTCAACTAGAAGCTTTGACATAGCAATCAAATCATAGTTAATCTGTTTTTCAATCGCATCATGGAGTTGGTCAATCGTTTCATAGGTGGTTCCTGTAGAAGAATGAACCAGATATTCATAGTATTGTTTTCCCTCTGGATAGTAGCATAAGCCCTGTTCATTGGTACAGGTGCCTTTTAAATCTTTCAGTCCATTTAACAAAAGTTCATAGGCAGGAATAAAATGATTGTTTAGAACCTCTAAATTTCGAGCTTTAAAGTCTGCTTTTTCCTGGTCCGTAAGTTCCTGCATGGCATCAATCCGTTCATCAAATGTAGCAGATAGAAAGTTATGCTCTGGTGCCAGCAAATAAGCTTCGCAGTCATTGACAATGGTATCAACACAGTCATCAGTCATAAAAAATCCGGCGGCTGACTTCTCTTTTTCAAAATCTAAAATCTGTTGATAATATTGGTCTATGGTGGAAAGTAAGGTCAAATAATCTTCGATATCTTGTTTTTGATAGAAAATGTATTCGGCAAGGAGGACAGGAAGCTGTGCCTGAATACCTACTGTGGGAGCCAAAGGCTGATAATAGAGTTCAAGCCCTTTAAAACTGTCTTCTGCATTGTAAGAAGCCTCCAAAATTTTGTAGGTAAGTTGCTGGTCATCTGTGAGAAATTCCATAGGAATCGAATCCAGCATCGATTTTTCTTCTTTTTGCGTTTCCCAGGATTCCAACAGATGGGCAAGTGAAAATTCGCCGAAATTGATTTCACAATCTGTAATTCCATAGGCTGAAGGGTCTGCTAAAGTGTAATGGAGTCCTAGATAACCATCAGATACCTGCTCACGGAATAAATGGTCACATAATTTATCAAAGGCAGCTTGTGCCTCTTTCGCTTCTGGAGAATCTCTGTTCACTGGCGGCTGGGCGGTATCAGAAGGAGAATCTGGTTTTTCTTTAGAAGAAGCAGTATAGGTTTCATAAGTTGTCTCTTGCCTTGGAGAGCTGCGGGCACAAGAGCAGAGAAGGGAAATGATTAGAAGCAGAGGAAAAAGAAGATAATATCTGTGGTTCATTTTGTTCATAGTGTGTCCTCCATTTTTTGATTTTTTTTAAAGTGTGTACCTCTTAATATTGATTGCTCATATTCAAGAACGCCTTCGGTGTTCTTGTGGCAGTGTGCGGGTCAGCTCAATCTTCCTTTCCGTATATCTGTCTGCCATCCGCTGGAGGTATATCAGATGGGGGATTGACTCTTGTCACGGATACAGGCAAGCTGTTCACCGCCTAACAGCGGGAGTCATTCCTATCTGATATATTGAATAGTATAATTTATATTTTCCAATAATACAACTCATGAAAAAAGATTGACGAACCGTATTTTACAGGGTACACTAAAAACAGTCTATTTTTCAAGGAGGAGAATTTATGTGTAAAGCTTGCAAAAAACCTTATTATATTACAACAGCCATTGCTTATACATCTGGAAAGCCCCATATTGGGAATACCTACGAAATTGTTCTGGCAGACAGCATTGCCCGATATAAAAGAGCCCAGGGATATGATGTATTTTTTCAGACAGGTACTGATGAGCATGGACAGAAGATTGAGCAGAAGGCAGCTGAAGCTGGGGTGTCTCCCAAGGAATATGTGGACAAGGTTGCTGCACAGGTAAAATCTATCTGGGATATGATGAATACATCCTATGATAAATTTATCCGCACCACAGATAAAGACCATGAAAAACAAATACAGAAAATTTTTAAGAAAATGTATGAGCAGGGGGATATTTATAAAGGGCATTATGAGGGATTATACTGCACTCCCTGTGAATCCTTCTTTACAGAATCCCAGCTTGTCAATGAAAAATGTCCAGACTGTGGAGGTGATGTTCAGCCTGCCAAGGAGGAGGCATATTTCTTTAAAATGAGCAAATATGCAGACCGCCTTATAAAACATATCAATGACCATCCCGAATTTATCCAGCCAGTATCAAGAAAAAATGAGATGATGAATAATTTCCTACTGCCTGGACTTCAGGATTTATGTGTATCCAGAAGCTCTTTTACTTGGGGGA
Source organism: Hungatella sp. UBA3402 (assembly GCA_002358555.1). Lineage (GTDB taxonomy): Bacteria > Bacillota > Clostridia > Lachnospirales > Lachnospiraceae > UBA3402. The sequence continues at coordinate 6,155 of DEPC01000099.1, forward strand.
TTCCTGTAGATTTTGACCCAAAACATGTGACTTATGTATGGCTGGATGCATTAAGCAATTATATCACGGGAATTGGTTATGACTGTGATGGACAAAGCACTGCTCAATTTGAGAAATTTTGGCCTGCTAACCTCCATTTAATTGGAAAAGATATTATTAGATTTCATACCATTTACTGGCCTATTTTCCTAATGGCTTTAGACCTTCCGCTTCCAAAACAGATTTTTGGACATCCTTGGCTTCTTCAAGGGGAAGGAAAGATGAGCAAGTCCAAAGGAAATGTAATCTATGCAGATACCCTAGTGGACTTCTTTGGAGTGGATGCGGTCCGGTATTTTGTACTTCATGAGATGCCTTTTGACAATGATGGAGTTATCTCATGGGAGCTTTTAGTGGAGCGTTTGAATTCAGACCTTGCAAATATCTTAGGAAACCTTGTAAACCGAACTATTTCCATGTCCAATAAATATTTTGGTGGGACTGTAGAGAATACAAAGATAACTACTCCTGTAGATGAGGATTTAAAAACTGCTGTTCTTGAGGTAGTAAAGAAAACAGACCAAAAAATGGAACAACTTCGGGTGGCGGATGCCATCAGCGAAATTTTTAATATTTTCCGCAGAAGCAATAAATATATTGACGAAACCATGCCTTGGGCTCTTGCTAAGGATGAGGCTCAACATGGACGATTAGCTACTGTGCTTTACAATCTGGTAGAAGCTATTACCATAGGTGCATCTCTTCTTGAACCGTTTATGCCTGAGACTTCCCAGAAAATCCTGGCTCAGTTAAAAACAGACAGGCGGGAATTATCCCAGATGGATAGCTTTGGATTGTATCCAAGTGGCAACCAAGTGACCGATGCTCCAGAGATTTTGTTTGCACGAATGGATATCAAAGAGGTACTGGAAAAGGTGGACAGCATATCAATAAATAACAAGTCAACCGCAGATAATGGGGGAGCAGGCAGCACAGAGAGCAACGAATCCGAGTCAACCATAGATATCGAGCAAAAACCAGAAATTACTTATGATGATTTTGCAAAGCTACAGTTCCAAGTAGGAGAGATTATTGCCTGTGAGGAAGTAAAAAAATCGAAAAAGCTTCTCTGCTCCCAGGTGAAGGTAGGGAATCAGATCCGCCAGATTGTCAGCGGCATAAAAGCTTACTATACCCCGGAAGAGATGGTGGGAAAGAAAGTCATGGTACTGGTAAATCTGAAACCGGCAAAACTGGCAGGTGTATTATCCGAAGGAATGCTGCTCTGTGCAGAGAATGAAAATGGGGAACTGGCACTGGTAACGCCTGAAAAGAACATGCCTTCCGGCGCGGAAATCTTTTAGACAGGAGTCAGGCCCTTTTGCGGGAACAGAAAATCGGGCAGCCCAGGGACGGGCTGTTACGGAGGAACAAAAGGATGGATTTTACAAATTACGGGAAAGAAATTCAGGCGCAGGCAGAGGAAATGATGGAGCTCCGCTACGAGAGAGGAGAGCCCTACATGGAAAGCTGCCGCAGGCTGGTGGACATTGGAAAAGAGATGAGTGACCCGTATCTTCTCGGTTTTGCTTATTATTATCTGGCAGAAAGCTATCTCTGCCTGCCCGATCATCAGAATCTGATGCTGTGTCTGGCAGAAAGTATTGTAAACCAGCGGAAAGCCTCCCAGTGGGACCTGCTGATACGTTCCCATAACGTGATGGGAATTGATGCTTTTAACCGGGGGAACACTACAGTTGCACTGGATCAGTATATTACAGCGCTGTCTTATGGGGAAAAATATGACTGTCCCTATGAGACAGCTCTGGTTACCAGTAATATCGGACGTCTGTATATGGGATTTGGAGAGTTTGACTCCGCCATCCGGTACCTGAAAAAAGCCCGGAATATTTTCCTGAATTACAGGCAGGAATTTTTCGGAAGAGGAAATCTGGCCAACACATACGCCGCACTGGGAAGATGCAGCCTGTTTCAGAAAAACCTGGAGGAAGCTGTGGA
>DEPC01000132.1 GCA_002358555.1 Hungatella sp. UBA3402
ATCACACTGCGGATTTGGAAAGGTATCTGTCTGTATTCCAGGAAATCTTGGACTTGCTCTTGGGACTACTTTGATTATGCTGCTTTTGAATCATTTAAGTAGACATATCACTGGCAGGATATGTCTGCTTAATCATTTTTATAGGGAGTGGTGACAGAACGTGGAAGCGAGTTTACAGATCCCATGAGGATTGAGGCAGATACGGAGATCGGAGAGATCCGGTGCAGGGTATTCTACTGTGACCCGATGAACAGCAATCAGAAGAGCCATTATGAACGCAACCATGAATTCATCCAGTATGTGATTCCCAAAGGGGAGACAAAGGATAAATATACAGAGGAAGAGAGCATGAGGCTGATGAACCATATCAATTCGTACCTGCGGAAAAAATGGAACGGACAGTCTCCCATCGATCTGTTTGTAAAGATCTACGGTCAGGAGACCGCAACTCTCTTGGGGCTGAACAAGGTACCATCCGATTCCATCAACCTAATGCTGGCATTATTAAAGTAAGGAAATAAGGCGAAAAACGCAAAGAAGGAAGGGCAGAGGAAAAGACAGAAAGTCGAAAAAGCGGGGTGCATTAAGAACTTCAAAAAAAGAAGAAGATGCAGTCCGCCTCTTATGTTGCCATTCTTTATGTTGATTTTACCGTGAGAGAAGAAAAAAAGGGAGTTTGCTAGTAATATATAGTAAATAAGCATAGATAACTATTTACTATAGGTATTTGATATTGATTGAATTAACAGCTATAATCATTTCATACTTTTTCAGATATCATTTGTCTGTTTAGAAAAAGCAAATATCTAATCGTGAGAAAGAGGACAAGGTATGGAGAGCAAAAAAGTAAATCTCCAAAAGAGTATAAAATTAGGGATAATATTGTCAATAGTTTGTATTTCTATAACAGGCTGTAAAGCTTATGAACGGTCACAGACTTCACAAGATTCTAGAAAAGTAGAGACAGAAAGTGACAAGACAGACAGCAGAGAAAAGAAGTACAGGAATCAGATGGGGGAAATGATATGATAATATCTATATTAGATTGCTGCTTAATCAAGCAGCCAATGTGGAGGAGGCTCTATCTTTGCTAGAACAGTATGATATTCATGGGTCTATGGAAATGATGGTACATTTTGCATTGGCAGATACACAAGGCCGCAGTGTTGTAGTAGAGTATATTGACCAAGAGATGGTTGTAATGGATACACCAGCAGTAACGAATTTCTACTTGACATCTGGCAAGAAGAATGGTATGGGAACTGCTCAGTCCCATACTCGATATGAGATTTTAATGAAATGGTTGGAAAATCAAAGTCTTGTAAATATGGAAGTAATTCGAGATGTACTTGACAGTGTGAGCAAGGATAATTTTGGAGAGTTTGAATCTACAGAATGGAGCATTGTGTTTAACCAGAATCGAGGAGAAGCTTATTACTATCACAGAGAAAACTATGAGCAGGTCTATTTATTTTCTATTCGATAGTTTCTATGATTTCCATAAATTTCTCTAAAAATTTCTGAGAAGCTTTGGGAAAGAACTGATATTTTTTCCAAATCAGACACATTTCTGCTTCTAATCCAGGGGAGAGGGGTTTAAACAAAAGATTACTGTCTTGGGATATATGAATAATCTTATCAAGAGCAAATGCATATCCTAATCCTTCCTCTACCATAAGAGATGCATTGAACAGCAGATTATAAGTGGCAGCTACATGAATTTCAGAACGCCCTTTTTTTAGCCAAGACATAATTAAATCACCATTTGTAGTATTGCGATTAAAAATCAAAGGCTTATCCCATAAATCTTCTGGAGTAATGAAATCTTTTCCAGCCAATGAACTGTCTTTGCGCATGAGAATACCAAAGCTGTCTGTGATTGGAAATTTTAAATATTCATATTTGGAAGTATCCACTGTGGAAAAGACAAGTCCAAAATCAATAAGCCCTTTATCAAGATTTTCCAGCACATCAGTAGTGTCGCCACTGGAAATATGATAATGGATATCAGGATAATCTTCCTGCAGTTTTCGAGCAGCATAAGCCAGATAGCGAACGGCATCCGTTTCGCCGGAACCAATGTATACATCTCCTGCAATCATATAGTCTGTCATAGATATCTCTCGTTCTGTCTTTTGTATCAAATCTACAACTTCCTCTGCCCGTTTGCGCAAAATCATCCCCTCTTCAGTCAAAGTAATTTTGCGGTTTCCGCGGATAAAAAGCTGCTTTCCCAGTTCTTCCTCTAGTTCTTTTAACTGTCGGGAAAGGGTTGGCTGAGATAGATGCAAGGCTTCTGCTGCGCCAGAAATACTCTGTTCTCGTGTAACCGCAAGAAAATATTGAAGAACTCTTAATTCCATCTAATTGTCCTCTCTTGGTTTTATTTGCCGCTTGCGATAGAAGCTTTGTTATATTGAGCTTTGTTACAGTATAATAAGAAAAACTATACCTGTCAAGCATAGCTTAGTATTTATTATAAGTATTTGCTATTGATACTTGAGAATGTTAAAATTAGTCCATTAAAAATTAGGATAGTTTTGTATCGCTATTAGATTGAACATACAAAAACATGTCAGGGTATCAGAATACTGGAGGCTTGCAGCAATGAGAAGTTTCAATTTATTATGGAATTTATATCAGTTAAAGAGAAATGAACATAAAACAAAAGAACAGGTAAAAGCAATACAGGAGAAAAAATTACATCGGCTGCTGAAAATAGCCTATCAACATTCTCCATATTATCATAGAGCCTTTAAAGAGGCTGGAATTACAGAGGAAAATCTTCTCAATCTCCCACTTTCTGCGTTTCCGACAATGGATAAAGATATTTTGATGGAGCATTTTGAGGAAATTATCACAAAGCCAGAGCTGACTCAAGAGAGGCTTCGCAGATTTGACGAAGAGAAAGGAAAAGGAGAAAAATTTCTGGAAAAATATCATATCGTCCATTCTTCTGGGAGTACAGGACTTCCCAAATATTTTGTATATGACGACAGGGCATGGGAGCAGATGCTGCTTGGGATTATTCGAGGAGCTTTATGGGATATGTCCATACCTCAGATTTTAAGGTTATTATCAGGAGGCTTAAGAATCTTATATATTGCTGCCACAGATGGACGCTATGGAGGAGCTATGGCAGTAGGTGACGGAATTAAAGGGGTAGGAGCAAAACAGTTATTTCTTGACATCAAAACGCCACTATCCCAATGGATTACAAGCATACAAGAATTTCAGCCTAATCTAATCATTGGGTATCCTTCGGCCATTAAGATTTTAGGAGAATTGATGGAACACACAAAGGTGAAGGTAGAGGTATGTCGGGTAATCTCCTGTGGAGAACCCCTTTCTCCAGGGCTGAGAGCTTATTTAGAAAAAGTATTTAGGGCAGTGGTAGTCAATTTCTATGGAGCCAGTGAATCCTTGGCATTGGGGGTAGAAACGAATGGGACAGAAGGAATATATCTATTTACCAGAACAGAAATTCTTTTGGGACGCAGTGAAGATATACTCTGGTTTGAAGATGAAGAAGGCAAACAAGAATTTCTTCATCCTCTGTCCATTGAGGGCTTTTAGATTATCAGTTTCAACAGACAGATAAAAATTCTAATGAAAAAGAAACTATTTCAAAAATATGGAAAAGCTCTGGCAGTGGCAGGAATGACAGCAGTTATGCTGACAGCATGTAGTCAAGAAAAGACTCAAAATACTAGGCAAACAGAAGAGACTACTTCCATAGACAGCTCACAGGAAATAGGAAATGGAAATAGTATTTCTGCTAATTCTACAGAATCATTAACTGGACAAGACAGCAATTTGGAAGCAGTTAATCATGAAAGCGGAGAGGTGGAGACAGCAGGAGAATTGCTTGTTCGATTTGGAGATAATGGAGAGGATTTTGTGATGTATCTGTATGATAATGATACAGCTGCAGCTATTGCAAGGCATGTGGGAACCGAGGAATGGAGACTTCCTATTTATCATGATGCTGAAATTAGTGAATCGTGTACAAAAGTAGGTTATTTTGAAGCTTCAGAAACATTTATCTCAGCTGTGGAAAATAATCCTGTTCTCGAAGGTTGGGGAAATAAGACGGTATACATCAGTGATGGAAGGTAGAGAATATATGGAAAAGAAGAAAGAAGCAATAATCCAGAATCTCAAAGATGCAGGCTGTGATAGTGATACCATTACTTGTTTTATGAACTACTTTGAAGCCAAAGAACTCAAGAAAGAACAGCAGGTACTTTCCAAACACAGAAGAACTCTTTTGGATGCTTTACATGTATGTCAAAAACAGATTGACTGTCTGGATTATTTATCCTGGCAAATAGAAAAGAAATATTGAGATAAGAAAGGAAAAATCCGGCTGGTTTTGCCTAGTTAGAGCGTAAAACCATGCCGGTAATTTTTTTTAATGAGAAAGCATATTTTCAATAAAAATTCCATATCCCTTTGTACTATCTTGGATAAACACATGGGTTACAGCTCCAATCAGTTTTCCATCCTGAATTATCGGACTTCCACTCATACCTTGGACGATTCCTCCTGTAAGAGCTAAAAGTTCAGGGTCAGTGACTTGGATTACCAAGCTTTTATTTTGGTGGGCTGTGGAATAATCTACCTTTAAAATTTCAATCTGATAATCTTTGATTTCTCCAGAAATTCCGCTGCGTATCCATGCAGTGCCTTTTTTCACATCTTGGCGATAGCCAATTTGTAGAGGCTGCATATTCATAGCTTGGCGGAGTTTTTCTCCTGCAGTTCCAAAAATCCCTACTTCAGAGTTGGAGTCAATTTCTCCCAAAAGGGAACCTGGACCATAGTAGATAACACCTGACATGATACCAGGGTTGCCAATGGAGCCTTTTTCAATACCAATGATTTCTGTATCATATAAGGCTCCATCAGAAATCTGTACGACTTCTCCAGTATCACTGTCGCTGATGCCATGCCCTAATGCCCCGAACTTTCCATTTAAGTCCAGATAAGTCATAGTACCAATCCCTTGAGTATCACTTCTGACCCAGACACCTAGCTTCTGAGTTCCATCTTGAGCAGTGACAGGCTGAAGGCTTATACTCATAATTTCTTCTCCTCTGCGGACAGTCAGTACAGCATCCTCACCATTTAAGTGGTTGACTGCATCGGCCAGTTGCTCTTTGGTTTCCAGAACTTGCCCATTGATAGTTTCGATGTAATCGCCAGATTTTAAGATACCAGCAGCAGGCTCTGTGGGCAGCCCATCCAGTCCAGTAATCTCTCCTGTACCAATCACCATGATGCCATTGGATTTTAAGTAAATGCCCACAGGAGCACCGCAAGGAATCGCATATTGGGTATTTACCACTTCCACTTGGATTTCTTTAAAATGAATCAGTCCAAATAGGTCTAAAGAAAGTAAGTAGCTCCCTTCGGATTTTCCATATAAGCTGAAGGTTTGATTTCTGGTAATTGTAACCTGGCCTTGAGGAATATTGGAGCCATTGCCCAGAACAACCTCCTCGCTTTCACTTTGAAGTGTGGCATGGAGTGGAAGAGGAAATCGAACCACCTCTTCTCTATCTCGGATAATATTAATCCTATCAGGAATTACATTTTCCATATAATAGTAAGAAAGCCCTGCAGTAGACAGCAGGCTGATAAAAAATGTCCACATCAGAAATTTGCGGAATTTACCTTTTCTCAATATGACACACCTCCTGAGATAAAAATCATTTCGTTCTCTCTTAGTATGTGTCAAGAAATGAAAAACACTCAGTTATTTTTTAGTTGTCACAAATTTCTTGTTGTGATAAACTTATGGTAAGAAGAAAAAGAGGAACAAAAACATGGGCTATAAAAATTTTGGAGTTCTGTTAGTTCTTTTACTTTCAGGAATTGTGCTGGGAGGCTTTATCGGAGAAGCAGCTCAAGGGATTTCTGGACTGTCATGGTTAAATTTTGGTCAGTCTTTTGGATTAGATTCACCTCTTACTATCAATCTTGGGGTGATTATTGTTACATTTGGTCTTACTATCCGAATTACAATGGCCAGTATTATCGGCGTAGCGCTTGCACTGGTTATCTATTGGGTGATTTAAAAGTGCTGCAGGTTTTGAAAGGCACTTTTTTTGATGCATCAGGGAGTATAATGTTACGGATATCTAAAGGGAACATCTACTTTTTGAGAAAAGTGTCGAAACTTGCGACAGAATTTCGTTGCAAGCAGAGAAAACGACAGACTATAATCATCTTACTAGAAAAAAGGAGGACACAAAATGACAGCATTAAATGTTGCAATTGCAGAGGATAACCCGAAAACCATGGAATTATTGAATGATATGCTGAAAAATGAAGAGGGAATCAAAGTAGTTGGAAATGCAAAAAATGGTGATGAGGCTTATGATATGATTATAGACTCTAAACCAGATGTAGTTCTTCTGGATGTGATTATGCCGAAAATGGATGGCATAACAGTTATGGAAAGAGTGAAAGCAGAAGGGAATATGGAGAAAAATCCCCGTTTTATCATAGTATCAGCAGCAGGAAGCGAGGACATGACAAAAGATGCATTCAATTTAGGCGCTAACTATTTTATTATGAAGCCTTTTAGGAAAGAGGTTATCATTGACAAGATTTTGTTAGTAGGTGGCCATAAGAAAGGCTCCAGGAGGCTGAATCTGACAGGACCTCGCAGGATTGGCCCCTGTGAATCAATATCTGACTATACGGAACAGGATTTGGAGACAGATATTACTCAGATTCTACATGAAATAGGAGTACCTGCTCATATCAAGGGATATCAATATTTGAGGGATGCTATCTCCATTTCTGTTGAAGACCAGGACATGCTAACTTCTGTAACTAAGGTATTATACCCTAATATTGCCAAAAAACGTCAAACTACCCCTAGTCGTGTGGAGAGAGCAATTCGTCATGCGATAGAGGTAGCCTGGAACAGAGGCAAGATGGAGACAATCAATCAGATTTTCGGATATACGGTCAGCAATGGGAAGGGAAAGCCTACAAACTCCGAATTTATTGCTCTTTTATCCGATAAAATCCGCCTAGATTATAAGAGAACCTAATATTTTTAGAGTTTTACATAAATTTTTGAGGATAGAATGCTGAAATGTGCAAGATGGTACTTCCTAAAATCTAAAAAATGTTGTATACTATCTCTATTAGGGGTTGCGAGTTTTGCTTTAAATTTAGGAGGTTTTTTCAGATGAAGAAGATTTTGTTTGTAGCATCAGAAGCAGTACCATTTATTAAGACGGGAGGTCTTGCAGATGTTGTAGGCTCTCTGCCAAAGTGTTTTGATAAGGAATATTTTGATGTAAGAGTAATGATTCCCAAGTATCTTTGCATTAAGCAGGAGTGGCGCGACAAGATGGACTATATCAGCCATTTTTATATGGACTATATGGGACAAAGCCGGTATGTGGGAATCATGCATTATGAGCATGAGGGGATACATTTCTATTTTATAGATAATGAAGGATATTTTTCAGGACCAAAGCCATATGGAGATTGGCTGTATGATTTGGAGAAATTCTCATTCTTCTGTAATGCAGCATTATCTGCCCTTCCAGTTATCGGATTCCAGCCAGATGTAGTGCATTGCCATGACTGGCAGACAGGATTGATTCCAGTATATTTAAAGGACCGTTTCCATGACGGAGAATTTTTCCGCAATATGAAGTCTGTATTTACCATTCACAACTTGAAGTTCCAGGGTGTATGGGATGTGAAGACGATTCAGCGGTTCTCTGGGCTTTCTAATTACTATTTTGCTCCAGATAAGCTGGAAGCTTACAAGGACGGTAATTTATTAAAAGGCGGTGTTGTGTATGCCGATGCGATTACTACTGTAAGCAATACTTATGCAGAAGAGATTAAGATGCCATTTTACGGGGAAGGCTTGGATGGCCTTATGAGGGCCCGTTCCGACAGTTTGAGAGGAATCGTCAATGGCATTGACTATGATGATTTCAATCCTGCTACAGATACTATGATTGAGCAGCCCTATGATGCCAAGAATTTCCGCAAGGAGAAAGCTAAAAATAAGAGGGCGCTTCAAAGAGAACTTGGTCTGGAAGAAGATGAGCACAAGATGATGATTGGTATTGTATCCAGACTTACAGACCAGAAGGGATTTGACTTAATCCAGTATGTGATGGAGGATTTGTGCAGTGATGATATCCAACTGGTAATTTTGGGAACTGGCGAGGAGCGCTATGAGAATATGTTCCGTCATTATGACTGGAAGTATCATAACAAGGTATCAGCTCAGATTTATTATTCAGAACCTTTATCCCACAAGATTTATGCTGCATCCGATGCATTTTTGATGCCTTCCCTGTTTGAACCCTGTGGCTTGAGTCAGTTGATGGCTTTGCGCTATGGTACTCTTCCTATTGTTCGGGAGACAGGAGGACTAAAAGACACTGTAGAGCCATATAATGAATTTGAAGGAACTGGAACTGGATTTTCCTTTACCAATTATAATGCTCATGAGATGTTGACCTCTATTCGGTATGCAGAGCAGATTTATTATGACCGGAAACGGGAATGGAATAAGATGGTAGACCGAGCTATGGCCAAGGATTATTCCTGGAATGCCTCTGCCCTCAAGTATCAGGAATTATATGACTGGTTGATTGGATATTGATTGTAATGCGTTGTTATTAGTGCAGCTTATTTAAGAATTGGACTCAAATGAGGATAGTGCAGTAATCTGCATTAGACAAGTTTGAGTCCAATATGTCATATTTATTGGATATGTCGCAAAGCGAGAGGTACAGATAGCAGGAGTTAAAAAAGATTCCAGTTTGATTTAAAATTAAGAAAGAATAGGGAATGATAAGAAGCATGAATACAATAGGAATGGAAAAAGAAGAGCTGCTATATAAAAGCGCTCGATGGGCTGAAGATGAGGAATATCTTGAGTGCGTTCGGGATATCTTAGACAGTAAGGTATTTCAATCCATGGACCAGTTTATCCAGCATGGACATACTACTTGTAAAGAACATTGTATTCAGGTCTCTTATATTGCTTATGAGATGTGCAGAAATAGAGGTTGGGATAGCCGGTCCGCAGCGCGAGCCGGCTTGTTACATGATTTATTCCTTTATGACTGGCATACTCATGCAAAAGAGACCGGAGAACATTTTCATGGTTTTACTCATCCGCGGGTAGCCATGAATAATGCAGTCCGATATTTTGAGGTAACAGAGAAAGAACAGAATATGATTCTCAGACATATGTGGCCCCTAACCCCCATACTGCCAAAATATAAAGAAGGATATACCATTTTATATGCAGATAAACTTTGTGGGCTGGCAGAATTTTTTGGACATATGAAGACATGGATTCTGGTTGCTCTGTGGCCTAGACAGATGGGATGACAATCCATGGTTTCTGTTTCTGAACTGTTGCATCCAGTGTAGTGTTTGTGGCTAACCACTACATTGGATTGTTATGATTAACAGGAGAGTACTATGAAGATATGGCAGGAAATGCTTGGCAATCAGATATTGGTCAGTTCCGTGGCAGGTTGGGTAGTTGCTCAACTGTTAAAGACAATAATTGACTGTAGTTTAAATCACGGATTTTCAGCAGAACGTCTTGTAGGGTCAGGAGGAATGCCCAGTTCTCATTCCTCTACAGTATGTGCACTAGTTGTTTCTAGTGGGATTTGCTGTGGGGTATCATCTTCGGAATTTGCAGTCAGTTTTGTACTGGCAGCAGTAGTGATGTATGATGCCATTGGTGTAAGACAAGAGACAGGTAAACAGGCCAAGCTTCTGAATATGATTTTGGAACAAGATTTTTTTAAATTGAATAATCACGAATTTCAGAAAAAATTAAAGGAATTCGTAGGACATACCCCGTTGCAAGTACTTGCAGGAGCTGTTTTGGGGATTATAATTGCTGTGCTGGTAGATATGGCATATTAGATTTAAAAATACAGTAAAAAAACATTAAGATTTTATACTTGTTTTTTAGAAGGGGATAAGGTATACTCTATTTACGCAAAAATAACCTTGGAAGATACACGACAGGATTTTAAAATTGAGACAGAGAGATTTAGGAGGGAATGGTACTAAAAGAAGCTATGAATATCTATTATATGATTAACTGGTTTTTTCTTTGCAGCTTGTTGGGATATGTGCTTGAATGCATAGTTCTGACTTATGAGAACCGAACGCCAGTTTTGAATCGAGGATTTGGGCATGGGCCGTTTTGCATTATCTATGGATTTGGTGCTATCGGTGCCAATCTGCTGTTGAGTCCTCTGGCTGGCAGCCCAGTAAAACTGTATCTGGCGGCTATGATTATGGCTACCTTTATGGAGCTGGTGACAGCTAGAGCTATGATTCGTCTGTTTGGCAGCTTTTGGTGGGATTACAGTAAAAAGAAGTTTAATTACAAAGGAATTATCTGTTTGGAGAGCAGCCTTGGCTGGGGACTTTTGGGAATTGTGTATTTTCGGTTCTTAAATGGTTTTCTGCTGCATCTGGCAGGATATGTACCTCAGAGATTTGAGAAAAGAATGGCAGTGATATTGGTACTGTTTTATTTGATAGATTTTATCTATTGTCTCCGTGTCCAGATACGGGAACGAGACGAAGAACATGAACCAGTGATAGGAAGATTGAGCGTTCGTTCATAAGCATGAGCTTTGAACGAACATTTTTTATGCGCAGCCTCATGCATAGGAAGTATACCGCTAAGATGGTGTGTAGAGTGCGCGACAAGTAGGGAAGAAAAATGTTCTTCGACTCCATTATATGTATAGGCTATAAACTTGAAAAGCAGACCAAGAGTATCCAAAAGTGGAAAATTGTGATATACTTCCTTTATGGAAAAATAGAAAATATTATGAAGTATCCTTTTATGAAAGAACAGGCAATGGCAAAAGCCGATTTTAGTAAAAATATGAGGAGAAGATATACATGAGAGCCGTGGAAAAGACCAGAAGCACAAATAAGATATATATAGGAAAGGATTTGCTGGAGAAACTGATTAGGGAGGAAAGAAAAAAAAGACTGATAGGCTTATTTGAAACATTGAAAGAAAGGTTTTATGAAATAGCAGATGAGGAATGGGTAAAGATAAAGAATAAGGATGTGTACTATGTTAAAAAATATAGTATGTTAGTTCCAGATACAAAGAGAAAAGCATGTTCCAGAGAACGCTTTGAGCCTGAGTTTGCCGGATATAAAGGAAGATTATTGTCTTATGATGAGGCAAAGGATTTATTTTATAAAAATAGAAACAGAAACCCATTAGTAGAAAACAATGAGATTATTAATGATAAGGAAAAAATTTTTTACATATCTTATTATGAAAATTCGATAGGGGCAATGAGAATATCTGACGGCTCTACCTATATTTGGGGAGAAAGTGATAGCGATTATATCAAGGTTCCTGTCTATATCTGTGACAAGCTTATCTCGAAGCTAGAACTATTTATTCAGGAACATTTGATTCCATCTGATTTTAAGGAGGACGAGTCAGCATGGTTCAACAGGCTTTCTTCTCTGTACCAAGAAAAATATTTGGGGTTTTCATCGGAAGGAGATTATACTTTTTCTGAGTCATTGATTGATGAACCATTTATTAGCGAGGTGCTCTCAGGAAAACATGAGGAATTTAATGGGGTGAGTTTTCGTAAAGCAGATATTATAGAATATCTAAAAAACGAAAAAGTGGAATTTATTGAGGATATTAGAAAAGTCTTTGTTGAAAAATACTTAAATGCTGACTATCTTCGTGCAGAGATAGACCCCTATGATTTTAAGATGATGGAAGATATTGGGAGAGGGCACTGGGAATTATGGCCAGGAGAAGATGAGAAGGGAGTACTTATCGAGATTTCTGAAAAATTTGTAGCCAGAAATCCTTTAGCTGATATTCAGGAAGATGGAATTGTAGGAATTGATTTCGGAACAAAAAGTACAGTGGTTGTATACCAAAATAGCAATAGCAATATCTGGCCTATGAGGGTAGGAAGTGGAAATTATAAGAAAGAAACTCAAATCGAGGATTATGAAAATCCTACAGTAATGGAGTTTAAAAATATTGAGGATTTCATGGCTCGGTATCAAGAAAGGAAGGGAAGACCAGAAACCTTATGGGAAGATTTAACGGTTTCTCATAAAGCAGCAGAGCAGTTAAAAAGCCAGAATGACAGCAGCAAATTTTATTCCTTTTTCAGTGAACTAAAGCAGTGGTGTGGTGATAAGAATCGAAGAATCCGTATTATGGACAATCAGGGTCACGAAGAAGAAATGTCAGGTTTCTTGGATATTAAGGAAGGGGAGGTTAATCCTATTGAATTGTATGCCTATTATCTGGGACTTTACATCAATAACATGAGACAGAAGATTTATTTGAATTATATCATGTCCTTTCCTGTAACCTATGAGAAGGCTGTCAAAGAAAAGATTATAGAGAGTTTTGAAAAGGGAATTAAAAAATCTTTGCCAGACCCAGTTTTGGAGGATAAGGAATGTATGGACGGTTTCAGTGTCCGCCAATGGTCCAGTGAGCCTGCTGCTTATGCTATCTGTGCTTTGAAGGAGTATGGCTTTCAGCCAGATGAAGGAGAACGGGTATTTTATGGCATTTTTGACTTTGGAGGGGGAACTACAGATTTTGATTTTGGGATATGGAAGAGTGCAGGACTCAAGCAGCGCAGAAGATATGATTATGTGATTCAACATTTTGGAGCAGGAGGGGACCAATACCTTGGAGGAGAGCATCTCCTAGAAATGCTTGCATATCATGTTTTTAAGGAAAATAGAACTACATTGCTTCGAGCAGGGATTCCATTTTATAAGCCTCATGATTGTGAGAACTTTGTAGGAAGCGAAGATTTATTGTGCGATTCGCAGGAAGCAAGGCTGAATATTAAGCAGTTGATGGAGAAACTTAGAGGAGTCTGGCAAAATGACAATGAGGAAGCCATCAATGAGATTGAAGAAGGAAAGGTACAGATTCTATTATTTACAAAAGAAGGAAAGCTGGAACCTAATTTTGAATTGAATGTCAACAGGCAAGAACTTCAAACATTGTTGTATACAAGGATTGAACAGGGAATTAAAAATTTCTTTACCGCAATGATGCAGGCATTTACAGAGGCTGATTTAAGAGATGCTGAGGGAGTTAATATATTTCTTGCCGGAAATTCCAGTAAATCGGATATTGTAAAAGAACTCTTTGAGCAGTACAGTAAAGTGTGGACTAAAAAGATAACAGAAAAATTGAAACAGGAGAGCTTAAAAGAGGACACCCCATCATTTTTCCATATATTCCCTCCATTGGGTACAGAGGAAGCCTTGACGATACAAGGAGAATTGGAGGATAAGCTAGAAAAAAAGGAAGACGATTTTACAAGACCTACAGGCAAAACAGGCGTAGCCTATGGCCTTATTTTGGGAAAACCTGGTTCCAGAATCCGAGTAATTTCTGAGATTAGCAATGAGAAGGAAGCAAAATTCAAGTATTATATTGGATATAACGAGAGGGAGTATTTCTGTACTGTGATAGATAGAGATATTGAATATCGCAAGTGGATATACTTTATTGATGCATTTGAGGCAGATTTTGAATTTTATTATACGTCTCTTCCAGAAGAGGCTTTGAATAGAAGTTCTATTTCAGGAATTAACAAAAAGCTTTGCAGAATTGAAAAGGCAAATGAGGATGAGAAGATAGGAGTGTATATTCGAGCAATCGAACCTTCAGCGATAGAATATGCTGTGGCATCGGAAGATGGAATCGAAAAAGAGGAATTTATTGAAAAACCTAAGCGTGTAGATTTATTATAGATTGGGGACAATATGGGATAGGAATTAATTTGAGATAGACTTTGCGACAGAAAAGACAAAAAGGTGGAAAAGAATATGAAAGACCAGAAAGTAATCTTAGCGTCCAATTCTCCCAGACGGAGGGAGCTACTTCACCAGATAGGAATCCAACCAGAGGTTATACCAAGCCAGATAGAGGAATTAACCACTTCTCAGCTTCCAGAGGAAATTGTTGTAGAATTGTCTTTGAAAAAGGCAGAGGATGTGGCAGATAGGACATTAGAATCTGCACTGATAATTGGAGCAGACACGATTGTAGCTGTGGATGGTATGATTTTAGGCAAGCCAAAGAGCCATGAGGATGCCTACAAAATGGTCAAGAGAATTCAAGGAAGAAGCCATGAAGTATATACAGGCGTCACCCTGATTTATAAAGAAAAAGGCAGAAGTAGAGGAAGGTCTTTTGTAGAAAAGACAGAGGTTTCGGTTTATTCCATGACAGAAAAAGAGATAAAAAGCTATACCGATTCCAAAGAACCTATGGACAAGGCAGGAGCCTATGGAATTCAGGGGGTATTTGCAGCTTATATTGAAGGAATCCATGGAGATTATAATAATGTAGTTGGTCTCCCTATTGGAAGAGTCTACCAAGAGTGGAAAAAACTGATGGCAGATGAGGAGAATTGAGATGATTAAATTGATTGCAAGCGATATCGATGGAACCTTGGTAAAAGATGGAGAACATCAATTAAACCCAGAATTTTTTGATGTAATTTTAAAGCTGAGGGAAAAGGGAATTCAATTTGCAGCAGCCAGCGGACGCCAATGGGCCAGTATTGAGGCAATATTTGAACCGATTAAAGAGAAAGTATTTTATTTATCGGATAATGGAGCTTATGTGGGTTGTCATGGAAGAAATCTATTTTTAAATCCGATTGACCATGAACTTGCATTGGAACTGATTGAAGAAATCCGCAAAATGCCTGATTTAGAGGTAATGGTGGGAGGTCCTGATGTGGTCTATGTAGATACAAAGAACCAAGAGTTTGTAGACTGGATTATCAATGGCTATAAGTTTCAGGTAAAGCAGGTGGAAGATGTAGCTAAGATTTCAGACCAGATTATCAAGATATCTGCGTACAAACCTCATGGGGTTCAGGAAGCAACCAAGGATTTGGTAGAACGGTTTGGAAATCGTCTGAAGATGTCAGTTGCAGGAGATATGTGGATGGACAGTATGGCTTCAGGAGTATGCAAAGGACAGGCAATCCAAGTGCTGCAGGATAATCTGGATATTAAGCCAGAGGAAACCATGGCATTTGGAGACCAGATGAATGATATTGAAATGCTGGAAAGGGCATATTACAGCTTTGCTGTAGCGAATGCTCGCGAGGAGGTAAAGAGAGCTGCCAGATTCGAGGCAGACAGCAATGTCAATCATGGCGTTTTAAAGGTTTTAAAGCAGCTCTTGTAGGAAAGGAACCCTTTTTGAATGAAAAAGAAAGGTAGACAGCTATTTACAGTTGTAGTCTTGAGCATATGGCTTGGAGGATGTGCCAAGGAGGTTCCCAGCATTTCAGAGAATTTGGAGCCAGTCATTTACACTCAGTCTCAAATGATGGTCATTGCCATCACAGAAAGGAATAAATATGAACAGGTATTCACAGATAAGATATGGGATGCTGTGATGGAAAATGGAGATACCTTTGAAGATTATCTGTTAGACCAAGTGAGAGTTTTTCTGGAAAATATGAAGACCATGACTCTGCTTGCCAAGGATAAGGGTATTGTCTTAAGCAGCGGAGAACAGGATAGAGTCAAAAGACTGGCAAAAAACTACTATTCAGAGCTTACCAGAGAAGAAATCGAATATCTGGGAATTTCAGAAGAAGATGTATTGATTTTATATCAAGATTATTATACAGCCAATAAAGTAGTAGAGGAATTGACCAAGGGAATGGATTTGGAGGTCAGCGACAGTGAAGCTAAGGTCATTTCTATAAAACAAATTAAGACAGAAGACAGGGAGAAGGCAGAAACCGCTTATAGAAAACTTCAGGAAGGGAATGAGTTTTCCAATGTTTCTAGAGAAGTGACTGGAGTCAGTCCTGAGGAACGGCAGATTGCACGTGGAGAGGAGTCCAAAGCTTTTGAGTCTGAGGCTTTTGCCTTGGCAACAGGGGAGGTCAGCTCTGTGGTAGAGTCAGAAGGTTTTTTCTATATTATCCAGTGCATTAATGATTATGATATGGAAGCCACAAAAGAAAGAAAGGTACAGATTTATAAAGAAAGAAAAAACTGGGCGTTTCAGCAGATTTATGGACAATTTGAGATGGAAAATAGAATATCTATTTCTGATGAGGCGTGGTCAGAGATAAGCTTTCAGGAAGGAGACGAAGTAGTGACAGCTAATTTCTTTTCTTTATATCAAGAGGAATTTGAAAGCTAAAAGGCAAGAAAAAGCAGAGCATACAAGGGATTGGAGAATTAGAATGACAGGATTAAAAGTGGAGGATATCAAACAGTTTACATCAAATCTGTTTATTGGTACAATATTTGACTATTTTCTCATAAGAGAGGCAGAGATTGTCACCTATAATACCTTTCATATTGATGGAAAAGTAAGGGCAGGGTACTATACAGAACAAGAGATAGAGACAAAAAAGATAGAGGAGTTTTCAACATGGGAAACGGTAAAGCCTGTGTGTTTTTCTCTAATCAAAGGGAAAAAACTTCCAGAAAGTTTTCGGATTGTACTCCAATTGGGAAAAGAACAGATAGCACAATTTCTGCAAGAAAAACAGTTAGGTATACAGGCTGAGCAGATAGGAGGGATGTATCTCAATATTCGATATGAAACAGGAGAACTCTACTGTGTGACAGGTACATCACTCAATTTTTTTACAATGGACAAGTCATTGGAGATAGAATGGGATGAGACAGTAAAACTGTTTTTTAAAGAACATCACATTCCCTACATATTAGGTATTTAAGGGGGAGAAAGGAATCATGGCAAAATTATATTTCAGATATGGGGCCATGGGCAGTTCCAAGACAGCTAACGCCTTAATGGTGGAATACAATTATATGGAACGAGGCAAACAAGCACTTCTAGTCAAGCCCCGCCTAGACTCCAGAGACGGAGATTATACGATCCGTTCCAGAATGGGTTTGGAAAAAGAAGGAATTATGCTGGAGACATTGGTGGAGATGCAAGACAGCCAGATACAGACCTATGACTGCATCATTGTGGATGAAGCACAATTTGCCTCAAAAAAGCAGGTAGAATTTCTAGTGCATATTGTAGATGACCTGGAAATTCCAGTAATCTGTTATGGACTTAGGACAGATTTTCGACGGGAATTTTTTGAAGGAAGTCTATGGCTGATGGCCTGGGCAGATAAGATTGAAGAGATTAAGACAGTCTGTTGGTGTGGTAGGGCTGCTACTTGCAATGCAAGAATTGGAGAAGATGGAACGATGATTCAATCTGGAGAACAGATTGTCATGGGAGGAAATGATAAATATACCGCATTATGTAGAAAACATCATCGCCAGGGAAATCTGGGACCAGATAAATTGTGACAATGAGTATGATAGCATCCAATCAATTTTCGAGCGATAGAGGAAAATCCATTAAAAAATCTTTGAGAACCCAGATATTGCAGCAAAGGATGGAGCTTTCAAAGGACTATTGTCAGTCTGCTGATGAAGCTATATTGCATCAACTTCTAAAAATACCAGAGTATATTCAGGCGAAAAAGGTATTTACCTATGTGAGTATGCAAGGAGAAGTAGATACTATAAACTTAATTATCCGTGCTTTAAAGGATAACAAGGTGATTGCAGTGCCGAAATGTATAGAAAAGGGAATTATGGAAGCATATCGGATTCAAGGGCTTATGGAACTTAAAACGGGAGCTTATGGAATCCTTGAGCCGTATGAAAACTGTGAAAAGATAGATTCCAAAGCTCTTGATTTGGCAGTGATACCTTGTGTATCCTGCAATGAAAGAGGTGGTCGGCTGGGATATGGGGGTGGCTATTATGACAGATATCTTCCTACATCACCAGCCATTCGCATTTTGTTGTGCAGAGAAAGAGTGATGGTTGATGATATTCCAGAAGAAGCTCATGATTGCAAGGCTGATATGGTTATAACTGAGAAAAGAATTCTGAGAACAAATGGCTACAATTTTTAACAAAATAACGAATTATATTTGCTAGATTCAGCAAAAACAGGTATAATAGAACATACGATTCCAGGTATATTTGCGAGGGTTAAGCGATTTTTTGCATAAAAATAGAGAAGATTTGGAAAATAGAACCTGTTGTTTTGCACAAGAGATATCAAAAATATGCCATAATAGTAAAATTTGACAACTTATTGGAAAGATGCTATAACTCACATAACAGCAATAATGCTGGAAAGCGTCATAACAATAAGGAGTTGAAAACAATGAAGCAGAAGAGAGTATTTTTAGCGACTATCGAGGATGCAAAACAATTTGTAGCAGCAGCAACCAAATGTGATTTCGACATTGACATCTATTATAACCGCATTATTATTGACGCAAAATCCATTTTAGGAGTATTGAGCTTAGATTTGACTAGGGTTTTGACTGTTGAGTATGATGGCGAGAATGAAGAATTCGAGGCATTTTTGAAAAAGAAGTCGGCAAGTAGACATACCACTGCTGCCTAATTGACAATATGGTATCAAAAGTAAGGAATAAAAGAGGAATTGTAGATGTAAAATCTGCGGTTCCTCTTTTTTAGCTGTTGAAGTTTTGTAAATTGTTTATGTCTGGAAAGGAATGGTAATAACCATGGAAGTAGAGGCCAAAAAAAGTATACAGATATCAGTCCGAAATTTGGTAGAATTTGTTTTATGTAGTGGAGATTTTGATAATCGCCAATCAAGCTCTGCTCAAAAGGACGCCATGCAGGCTGGAAGCCGTGCCCATAGAAAGATTCAGAAATCTATGGGAAAGAATTATCAGGCAGAAGTGGTCTTAAAGCATGTTGTTGATAAAGGAGATTTTATGATTGCCATTGAGGGACGGGCAGATGGAATTATCACGGAGCCTTCAAGGGTTATCATTGATGAAATTAAAGGAGTCTATATGGATATAGACCAGTTGCAGGAGCCTGTGCCAATTCATTTAGCCCAAGCCATGTGCTATGGATATATGTATTGTTGCAATCACAATTTGGATGAGATTACAATACAACTCACATATTGTAATTTGGAGACAGAGGAAATTAGACGCCTGCCAAAAGATTATTCTTTTTTAGATTTAAAAAAATGGTTTCAAGGGTTGATAGGAGAGTATGAAAAATGGGCCAGATATTTATACCAGCATGAACAGCAAAGAAATAAATCTCTTAAATGCTTGCAGTTTCCCTACCCTTATCGAGAGGGTCAGAAGGAATTAGCCGTTTCCGTTTATCGCTGTATTGTCCACAGGAAAAATTTGTTTATCCAGGCGCCTACAGGGGTGGGAAAAACACTTTCTACGGTATATCCAGCATTAAAGGCAATGGGAGAAGGGCATATTGAGAAATTGTTTTATTTGACAGCTAAAACCATTACCCGCAATGTCGCAGAGGAGACTTTTGAGATTTTAGAGAACTATGGAATGTATTTGCGAACTGTAACCATTACAGCCAAGGAAAAACTCTGTTTTTTGGATTCACCCCAATGTAATCCTGATGCTTGTCCTTATGCTAAGGGGCATTTTGACAGAGTGAATGCAGCGGTTTATGAGATGATTCACAAAGAATTTAGAATCACCAGAGAGAAGATACTTCAGTATGCCAAGGAATATCAGGTATGCCCCTTTGAATTTTGTCTGGATATCAGTAATTGGGTAGATGGAATCATCTGTGATTACAATTATGTATTTGACCCCAATGCCAGACTTAGGAGATATTTTTCAGAAGGAATGTCAGGGGAATACTTATTTTTGATAGATGAAGCCCATAACTTGGTATCAAGGGGCAGGGAGATGTACAGTGCAGCTCTTGTGAAAGAGCATGTGCTTTTGGTTAAAAAGATAGTAAAAGGAAAGTCTGCCAAAGTTTCTAAACTTTTAGACCGCTGCAACAGACAACTTTTGGAAATGAAACGGGAGTGTGAACATTATGTGATTCTTGACAGCATCAATCATTTGATTTCCACAGTTATGTCTCTTTTCGGAGAGCTAGAAATTTTTATGGAGGAGCATAGAGAATTTGAGGACAGAGATTTTGTGTTGGACTTCTATTTTGAATTGCGAGATTTCCTCAATATTTTTGAGGGAATTGATGAAGCATACCGCATATACTCAGAATTGACAGAGAATGGAACATTTATGATAAAACTGTTTTGTATGAATCCTGCAAACTATTTGAAAGAATGTCTGGAGAAAGGACGAGCTGCGGTATTTTTCTCTGCTACTCTGCTGCCAGTGCTTTATTATAAAGAGCTGCTCAGCGGAAATCTGGAGGATTATGCCGTATATGCTGAGTCGCCATTTCCTAAAGAGAACCGGCTTATCATGGTAGCAGAAGATGTGAGCAGTAAATATACCAGAAGAAACCAGAGAGAATTTGAAAAGGTGATGTCCTATATTTTGGAAGTGGCAAGGCAGAAAAAAGGAAATTATATGGTATTTTTTCCATCTTATCAATATATGAAGGAGGTCTTGAAGATATGGGATAATCGAAAAGAACAGACAGATAACAGGTTTTGCATTTTAAGACAGAACAGTAACATGAATGAGCTGGAAAAGGAGCAGTTTTTACAAGAGTTTGAACAAAAAAGAGAAGAAACCTTGGTCGCCTTTTGTGTTATGGGAGGAATTTTTTCAGAAGGCATTGATTTGAAAGAGGACAAACTTATTGGTGTGATGGTGGTAGGGACAGGGTTGCCCATGGTATGTACAGAACAAAACATTATTAAGGAATATTTTGATGAAAAGAACAGCCGCGGATTTGATTATGCCTATCAATATCCTGGTATGAATAAAGTCTTACAGGCAGCAGGTCGGGTGATTCGGACAATGGAAGATAGAGGAGTGATTGTACTGATAGACGACAGATTTCTGCAAAAAGGGTATCAGGCGTTGTTCCCAAGGGAATGGTGGCCGTATAAGATAGTAAATAGAAATAATGTGGGACAGACGGTAAGGCAGTTCTGGGAAGGTAGGCTTTTAGATAATCGTTAAACAGCTAGTACTGCAACTTATTCATAGAGTGAACGGAATTGTCCTCAGATGTATGATTGACAAAAAAGAAAAGATAAGCTATAGTTGTAATAGGTAAAGGCGCTCAAATTATTTTGGGCGTCTTTTTCTTAAAGTAAGGGATGGAAATGATACGATACAATAGGGAGAAAGGACTGAGGAAAATGTATGAACTGGTAGATCACACAGAAAATATTAACCGACTATTAGCAAGGTATGGGGTGAAATTTGGGATTTATAAAAATAATGAATTTCATGAGCAGCTTTTCCCCTTTGACCCCCTTCCAAGGATAATTCCTGTAGAAGAGTTTGACTTTTTAAACAAAGGACTGTCTCAAAGAGTGAAAGCATTAAATTTATTTCTGGCAGATATCTATTCAGAAAAGAAGATTATTAAGGATGGCGTAATTCCAGCAGATTTTGTCTATTCTTCTAAGGGCTATCTTCCTCAGTGCGAAGGAATCGTACCACCAGGGAAGATTTACAGTCATATTTCTGGAATTGATTTGGTCGAGGGCAAGGACAAGAGTTGGTATATTTTGGAAGATAACTTGCGGATTCCATCAGGAGCTTCCTATCCCATGATAGCAAGACAGTTGACCAGACGGGCCTCCCCAGAGACTTTTTCTAGGAATCATGTGGTGGATAACCGGAACTATGCTGATATGCTCAAAGAAACTTTGGACTATGTGAATACAGGAGGTATCAATGTGGTTCTCACACCAGGGCGATATAATGCAGCATTTTTTGAACATTCTTATCTGGCAGAACGGTCGGGGGCAATTTTATCCATGCCCCAGGATTTATTTGTGCAGGAGAATCGGCTATATTATCGTCAGTATGGAGGAAAAAAATTGCAGGTTGGAGCTGTGTATCGAAGGCTATCGGATGAGTATTTAGACCCTCTGTGCTTTTTGCCAGAATCTCTAATCGGCGTGCCTGGCATTATGGATGTGTACCGCAGTGGCAATGTGGCGATTATCAATGCACCTGGCAATGGGGTAGCAGATGATAAAGGTATTTACTATTTTGTGCCTCATATGATAAAATATTATCTAGGTGAAGAAGCAATTCTAAAAAATGCACCTACATATCTAGCTTTCTATGAGAAAGACAGGAGCTTTATCCTAGAACACTTAGAACATCTGGTGGTGAAAGATGTCTCAGAAGCAGGTGGCTATGGAGTTATTTTTGCAAGCGACTTGACAAAAGAAAAACTGGAAGATTTATCTAACATAATTCAGGCAGAACCCAGACGATTCATCGCCCAGGAGGTTATTGATTTTATTGACCTTGGAATTGTAGAAGGAGACCATGAAGTGCCAAGAAAGGCCGATTTACGTGCATTTGTACTGGCAGGCAAGGAAACTAAGGTGTGGCCTAGCGGACTTACTAGATTTTCTAGAAATCCAGATTCATTTGTTGTCAACTCATCACAAGGAGGAGGTTTTAAGGATACATGGGTATTATCTCAGTAGAAAAGGCAGATAGGTTGTTTTGGTTGGGACGCTATACCGAGCGAGTGCTAACCACATTAACTACATTTTTTGATTATTATGATAAGATGATTGATGAAAATCCAGATGTATACAAGATATTTTGTGAAAAGATATCCATTCCAGATATTTATAATGGAAGAGAGGATTTTCAGAAAAAATATTTGTTTGACATAGAAAATCCTGATTCGGTTATCAGCAATATGGAACGAGCGATTGATAATGCGGTGGTCATGAGAGGGGAATTGGGAAGTTATACGCTAGGATATATCCAGATG
This sequence comes from Hungatella sp. UBA3402, assembly GCA_002358555.1. Classification (GTDB taxonomy): domain Bacteria; phylum Bacillota; class Clostridia; order Lachnospirales; family Lachnospiraceae; genus UBA3402. Next base: position 22,807 of record DEPC01000132.1, read on the forward strand.
GCTCTTGATGTGCTGAAAGGAGAAGGGGGAAGAATGGGTGCTCCTGCCTATGACCTTCAGCAAGTAATCGACTATCTCAACGCATTCTGGGGTTGTATGGATGACCTAGTGGAAGATGAGGAATGTCGAAATATCATTAAATGCGGCAAATACTTAGAGAGGTTAGACTTATATATGAGGTTGGAATATCCAGCCAGAGCTGTTGAGAAGGAATACAGCAAATTTTTGAACCGACTTCACAGAGTAAAGCTTCCCTACCAAACAGAAAACGAGGCCAAATTGACTGAGATTATCAATCTGGGAGAGGGATGGAAGGAGCATGATAAGGAGGCTCTGGAGCTTTTATGCTCATTGCTCTTGTAGAGTTAGTTTTGCAAAAGAGTCTTTCTTATAAGTTAAGAGGGAGAGATTCTTCAAAAAGTTATCGAGGTGATTAACTTTGAAAAAACTGCGGTTTCACTATGAGATGCAGCTTACATTTGATGCGGCAGTGGCGGAACATCATTTTTTGTTCCGCTTTCTTCCCATGAAGGAAAATGGACAGGAATGTTATGGTTTAAGGTATGGAATTGAACCTTCAGGTAAACTCCATGAGTTGACAGATGGATTTGGCAATCGAACCTGTGCAGGAGAGGCAATGGAACCACATAATAGTTTGAAAGTATGGGCAGAGGGAACTGTTTTTGTGGACCGTTCTAAAACAAGAAAAGAAGATTGCCATCTCTTGTTTTCCTTTCTATCTGCCTATACAAAAGCAGACAAAGCTCTTGTTACCTATCTGGAAGAAAGATCTCAGATATGGAAAGGGGAGAAAACAGAAGAAAATTCAGATATGGATTTTCTTTTCTTTCTCATGAATGGTCTGTATCAGGATTTTTCTTATGTACCAGGAAAAACTAATATCTCTACCACAGCATCCCAGGCATGGGCAGGAAGGGCAGGGGTGTGTCAAGACTATGCTCACATTTTTCTGGCATTATGCAGGCTTCACGGATATGCAGGAAGATATGTGGCCGGAATGATGGTGGGAGAGGGAGCAACCCATGCTTGGACAGAGATTTATGTGAATGGGAGTTGGATTGGTTTTGACCCTACTAATAATTGTCTGGCAGATGACAATTATATCAAGCTTTCTCATGGAAGAGATTTTGGGGATTGTACCATTGACAGAGGTTGTTTTAAAGGATTTGCATCTCAGCAACAGAATATATACGTAAAGGTAGAGGACTGATATGGTTAAGACGGTGGTTTCTGTAGGACTTCCAGTAGATGAGTGCCTGAGAATTCGCAAGCAGACCATGGGACCAGAAGTTATGGATGGGACAGAAAAAAGAATCTGCATTGTAACAGGAACTCATGGGGACGAGCTGGAAGGACAGTATGTATGTTATGAGCTAAGCCGAAGATTAAAAGAACAGATAGAACATTTGAAAGGGATTGTAGATATTTATCCAGCTTTAAATCCTCTGGGCGTGGATTCCATTTCCAGAGGTATTCCTATGTTTGACTTAGATATGAACCGAATTTTTCCAGGCAGTGAAGAGGGAGCAGTACCAGAGTATATCGCTTCTAGGGTGATAGAGGATATCAAAGGGGCAGATTTATGTATTGACATTCATGCCAGCAATATTTTTTTGCGGGAGATTCCCCAGGTACGCATGAGTGAGACGACGGCACAAAATTTGATCCCCTTTGCAAAGCGTTTAAATATTGACTATGTATGGGTACATGGGGCAGCGACTGTCTTGGAGTCCACTCTGGCTTACAGTTTAAATTCCATTGGAGTGCCAACTCTGGTAGTAGAAATGGGAGTAGGGATGAGGATTACTCTGGACTATGGGAATCAACTTGTAGATGGAATTTTTTGTCTTATGAAAGATTTGGGAATCTGGGATGGAGATATTATTGAACCCAAAAAACCAATTATCTCCACAGATGGTCAAGTTGGGTTTGTTAATGCTAACTGTTCTGGAATCTTTATTCCTCATGCAGAACATTGGAACAGTATCCATGAAGGCGAAAGTATTGGAGAAATATTGAACCCCTTAGAAGGAAGAGTGGAAGAAGTTCTTTCTGCTCCCTGTGATGGAATGGTATTTACGATTCGGGAATATCCCATTGTAAACAGCGGCTCTCTGATTGCCCGTGTGCTGGGAGGTGAATTTCATTGAGAAGGGAAATCATTTATCAGCTTGGCAATACATATCGAGATGATTTGACCGTTTATGGATATTATTTTGGAAAGGGAGAGAAATCTGCCTGTATTATTGGTTCCATGCGAGGGAATGAGGTACAACAGATGTATGTATGTTCTCAATTAGTCAAAGCTTTAAAGGAGTTGGAGCAACGGGGAGCTTTTGTGTCAGGCAATGAAATTTTGGTGGTTCCTTCTGTGAATCATTCTTCTATGAATATCGGCAAACGGTTCTGGGCATTAGATAATACAGATATTAACCGAATGTTTCCAGGATATGACCAAGGGGAAACGACTCAGAGGATAGCTGCCGGTATTTTTGATGTAGTACAGCATTATAGCTATGGAATACAGTTTACCAGCTTCTATATGCCAGGAGATTTTATCCCTCATGTGCGCATGATGGAGACTGGTTTTCAAAATCCAAGCCTTGCCAATCTCTTTGGATTACCCTATGTTGTAATCCGTAAACCAAGACCAGTGGATACTACTACGCTCAATTATAACTGGCAGATATGGGATACAAACGCATTTTCAGTCTATACAAATGCCACAGACAAGATTGACGAGACTTCGGCTAGACAGGCAGTGGCTTCTGTACTTCGTTTTCTCACTAGAATGGGGATTCTGCGGTATGCAAGTCACAGCGGTTATATTGCTACTGTGCTTCATGAAGATGATTTAAGAAATGTAAAAGCTGAAGCAGCAGGTATCTATAGACGCATGGTAGAGCCAGGTCAGGAAGTCTATAAAGGAGAGGTGTTGGCAGAAATATTGGACCCTCAAGAGGGAGAAGTAAGGAACCAGATAGTATCACCAGTAGGGGGAATTGTCTTTTTTGCCCATGCACAACCTTTGGTGATGGAAAGGTCTATTGTGTTTAAAATTATTAAAAGACTTCATGAATGAGGAGAGGCAAAGATATGGCAGAAGAAGTATTCCAGATGTATTTGAATGAAATGACAGGAATCAAAAGCTGTGACCAAGAAGAAAACCAACAGCTTCTTGGTCAGTTTAAGGCTGGAAATCAGGGGGTAAAGGATAGGCTCATAGAAGGAAACTTAAAAATAGCTCTGGAAATGGTTCAAGAATTTTT
>DEPC01000182.1 GCA_002358555.1 Hungatella sp. UBA3402
ATCATTTCAGGGCGTTCGTAGCCTCCACAGTTGTAAACAACAGGAATTGACAGTGCAGGTCGAGCCAGATTGAGGGCTGCTATAACAGAGGGCAAATATTGGGTAGCAGTAACCAGATTGATATTATGTGCCCCCTGCTCCTGAAGCCTAAGAAAAATATGACATAGTTCTTGTTCTGTCACTTCTTGACCGAATCCTTGATGACTAATCGAATAGTTTTGGCAGAAGCAACAGTGCAAAGTACAACCACTAAAAAACACAGTGCCGCTTCCCTTTGTACCACTGATAGAAGGTTCTTCCCAGTGATGGAGAGCTGCCCTAGAGATTTTAGCCATAGTACCACTTTGGCAATGACCTTTGTATTGGCTGCGATCAATATGGCATATATGGGGGCATAATTGACAGTCATTATAATTATAAGGAAATGATTCTATCATGATTTGGATTTTCCCTTTCATTGACAAACTCTGTAAGAGACGCTAAAATAAATAACTGGTTTCTAAATCTATAGTATAGGGAAAAAAAGAAAAATGCAAGAAGTAAAGGGAGGCAATTATGAAAGATGAAAGGGTACTTGCCTTGACCTATGCATTTCCAAAAACAGTTCCAGTGATGGTAGGTTATGTGTTTCTTGGGGCAGCATATGGGATATTGATGAAAGTAAATGGCTTTGGTATTTTGTGGGTGTTGGCTATGAGCATCTTTGTGTATGCAGGAAGCTTACAGTATGTGGGAGTGACCTTACTAGCTGCCATGGTTCATCCTCTGTATGCATTTTTTATGGGGTTGATGATTAATGCCCGACATCTTTTTTATGGGATTTCTATGTTGGGAAAATACCATGATTTAAAGAGGTTTAAGACTTACCTAATTTTTGCCTTGACAGATGAGACCTTTTCTGTGCTATGTAATGAGAAGGTGCCCCGCGCTCTGAATAAAGAATGGGTATATTTATGGATATCTCTATTAAATCAAGGTTATTGGGTGATAGGAAGTGTGATAGGAAGTATCTTGGGAAGCTTGGTAACTTTTGGTACAAAGGGATTGGATTTTGCATTGACTGCTCTGTTTGTAGTGATTTTTACAGAACAGTGGAAAAACCACAAGGACCATAGACCTGCCTTGGCAGGGGTGGTCAGCTCAGCAATCTGTGTGATATTATTTGGAGCTGGAAGTTTTATTATTCCAGCTATGGTTTTGATTTTGGGAATTTTAAGTGTTTGGTATTGGAGACAGGAGAAAATTTGATCTGGGATATTAATGATAAAAATGGTTTGATAAAGAGAGAGGTTTGATAGATTGGATAAAACTGTGATTCTAAGAGAACTAGGGGTTGTGATAGCTCTAGTAGCGGCAACATTGCTTACCCGTTTTTTACCTTTTTTGTTGTTTCCGTCAGGAAGAGAGACACCAAAATATCTGGAATATCTGGGAAAAACCTTGCCTTATGCTACGATTGGACTTTTAGTAGTGTATTGTCTAAAGGATGTGGAGGTATCAGGTCCAGCTCATGGGCTGCCAGAGATGATAGCAGTGATTGTTATTGTGATATTACATTGGTGGAAAGAAAATTCACTGTTGAGTATTGGCGCAGGTACAATTTTTTATATGATATTAGTGCAAGTGGTATTTGGCTAAAAATAGAAAAACCGACAGGAAGGAAAAACTTCTAGTCGGCTTTCATATGAGGTAGTTACGTGATTAGATTATCAGGGTCCTTATAACTTGCAGGAGTAAGATAGGGAAACATTTCTTCATAGAATTCCAGTTCCGCTTCTGTTTCAGGAAGAGCAGGAATCAATCCTGTACATTCCATGGAAGAAGCAACAGGATTGTCTAAATAGTCATCATCCTTAATATTATAATCCATTTGCTATCACCTCAGGAGTAGTATAAACAAATGAAGGAAAATTATACGAAGAAATGGATTTTCGACTAGGTTAACTCAAGAGCAGCACAAATGAAGCCTTGAAATAAAGGATGGGGTTTATTGGGTCTAGATTTTAATTCTGGATGAGCTTGAGTAGCTACAAACCAGGGATGCTGGGGCAATTCAATCATTTCTATAATTCGACCGTCTGGAGAAATGCCAGACAGAATCATTCCACCTTCTGATAAAATGGTTCGGAAATCATTGTTCACCTCATAGCGATGTCTATGGCGTTCATGAATGATAGTTTGACCATAAAGAGCATATGCTTTGGATTGAGGGTTTAAAGAACAAGGATAGGAACCAAGCCGTAAAGTTCCTCCGATATCTTCAACTTTGTCCTGGTCTGGCATCAAATGAATGACAGGATAAGGAGTAGATGGATTTAGTTCAACACTATGTGCATCGGTGAGACCTAAGACATTCCTGGAAAATTCTACAATGGCAAGCTGCATTCCCAAACATAAGCCAAGGTATGGGATATTGTTCTCTCTAGCATACTGGATGGCCAAAAGCATTCCATCAATTCCTCGACTGCCAAATCCCCCAGGAACTAGGATGCCTGATACATCGGCCAAAAGCTTGTCAATATTTTCATCAGTTATGGTTTCAGAGTCAATCCATTTGATTGTAACATCAGATTGATTTGCTACACCTGCATGTTTACATGCTTCCACAACGGAAATATATGCATCATGGAGCTGAGTATATTTGCCCACTAAAGCAATGGTAACTTGAGTTTTGGGATGTTTCCATGCCTGTATCATGGAACGCCATTCACTTAGGTCTGGTTCTGGACAAGGAAGATTTAAGCTTTGACAAGCTACCTCGGCCAGATGTTCCTCTTCCATAGCCAGAGGAGCTTCATAGAGAAGTTCTACATCTAAATTTTGGAGTACATGAGTTTTGGGGACATTACAAAAAAGAGCAATCTTGCTGCGAATACTGTCATTCAAAGGATGTTCTGTGCGGCAGACAATAATATCTGGCTGAATTCCCATGCCTTGCAGATTTTTTACACTGGCTTGGGTGGGTTTTGTCTTTAATTCTCCAGAGGCTTTGAGATAGGGGATTAGGGTCACATGAATCAGGATTGTATTGTCAGAACCAACATCATGTTGGAATTGACGGATAGCTTCGAGAAATGGCTGACTTTCGATATCGCCTACAGTTCCACCTACTTCGATGATGGCGATTTCTGTGTCAGTGTTAGAGAAATTTCTGTGGAAACGGCTTTTGATTTCATTCGTAATATGGGGAATAACCTGGACTGTACCTCCTCCATAATCTCCACGACGTTCTTTGGAGAGGACGGACCAATAGACCTTACCTGCTGTGACATTGGAGTTTCTGGTAAGATTTTCGTCGATAAAACGCTCATAATGTCCCAAGTCTAGGTCTGTCTCAGCTCCGTCGTCAGTGACAAATACCTCTCCATGCTGGACAGGATTCATAGTTCCTGGGTCAATATTGATGTAAGGGTCAAATTTTTGCATGGTAACTTTGTAGCCTCGTGCTTTTAATAGACGGCCAAGAGATGCAGCAGTGATCCCTTTCCCTAAGCCAGATACCACTCCGCCAGTGACAAATACATATTTTACTGACATAAGCTCAACCTCCTGCTTAAATTTCAGAGTACTCTCAGCTATAAAATAGGTGAAAAGAAGTTTTGGAGAGCACTCTTACAATATAGGATGAAAAAATAACTTTTCTATTATACAACCACATGAAATAGAAATCCAGAGTTTTTCTGCTAAAATTTATATTTTTTTTAGGACACTTTCCTTGATTTATGGAGAGACTGACACTATAATAGAAAGGTATACCCAAAGGGCATACCATAATACAGACTCCTTCGGAGTAGGGACACTTCGTGTCATAAGGTATACCCTTTGGGAAGGCAATGATGGCTTGGAGCAATCATGATACAGAGATAGGAGAACTAAATTTTATGGAAAATAATAACAACAAGGGTGGAGACGGCAAGATGCCAGGTCAAGGCCAAGGCCAAACCATGCTGATTATATTGATAGCAGCATTGATTACCTTTGTCAGTATTTTTAAAATGGGTGATTATTTAAGAGGGAAAGGGAGTACCCAGGAAGTGCCATACAGTGAATTTGTGCAGGCATTAGAGAACGGGAGTGTAAAGTCTGTCCGAGTAGGCAGTTCTGAAGTCTCTTTCTGGACAAAAGAGGGGGCAGACGGCTATAGACCAGGAATTGAGTACATTGCTATAAGAATGGAAGGAGGAGACCAACTCACCAGAAGACTTGTAGAAGCAGGTGTGGAGGGACGTCAGGAAAGCAGTAGCAACAGTATCTGGCTAGAAAATCTTATCAGCTTTGCCTTAATGTTTGGATTTTTGATTCTTTTCATGAATTTCATGATGAAACGTATGGGCGGCGGCGGAATCATGGGTGTAGGAAAAAGCACAGCTAAGATGTATATGCAGAAGGAGACAGGAATTACCTTTGTCGATGTAGCTGGGCAAGATGAAGCCAAAGAATCTTTGGTAGAGATTGTAGATTTTCTGCACAATCCTGGAAAATACACCCATATCGGAGCCAAGCTTCCAAAAGGAGCTTTGCTCGTAGGCCCTCCAGGAACCGGAAAAACCCTTTTAGCAAAGGCAGTGGCAGGAGAAGCTAAAGTGCCATTTTTCTCTTTGTCAGGTTCTGATTTTGTAGAAATGTTTGTGGGTGTAGGTGCTTCCCGTGTAAGAGATTTATTTAAACAGGCTCAAGATAATGCTCCATGCATTATCTTTATTGATGAAGTGGATGCCATTGGAAAAAGCCGAGATTCCCGCTTTGGAGGCGGCAATGATGAGAGAGAACAGACCTTAAATCAGCTTCTTTCAGAGATGGATGGATTTGATTCTTCCAAAGGGCTTTTAGTCTTAGCGGCAACGAACCGTCCAGAGATTCTTGACCCAGCCTTGCTTCGTCCAGGGCGTTTTGACAGGCGAATTATTGTGGATAAGCCGGATTTGAAGGGAAGGGTCAATACATTAAAGGTTCATGCAAAAAATGTGTCGCTAGATGAGACTGTGGATTTGGAAGCCATTGCTCTAGCTACCTCAGGAGCTGTAGGCTCAGACTTAGCCAATATGATAAATGAGGCGGCGATTCTGGCGGTAAAAAATGGCAGAAATGCGGTGAGTCAGAAGGATTTGTTTGAGGCAGTGGAAGTAGTTTTAGTAGGCAAGGAGAAAAAAGACCGTATTCTCAGCAAAGAGGAAAGGCGAATTGTATCTTATCATGAAGTTGGTCATGCGTTAGTAAGTGCTCTTCAAAAGGATGCAGAGCCAGTTCAAAAGATTACCATTGTGCCAAGAACCATGGGAGCTTTGGGATATGTGATGCAGGTTCCTGAAGAGGAGAAATTTCTCAATACTGAGAAGGAACTGCGAGCCATGTTAGTAGGTGCTCTTGGAGGTAGAGCAGCAGAGGAACTGGTATTTGATACAGTAACTACGGGAGCTTCCAATGATATTGAGAAAGCAACCCGAATTGCAAGAGCTATGGTAACTCAGTATGGTATGTCAAAGCGCTTTGGCCTTATGGGGCTTGCAACTCAAGAAGACCAATATTTGAGTGGCCGGACTGTACTCAACTGTGGGGAAGCAACAGCAGCAGAGATTGACCAAGAAGTTATGGCAATCCTCAAAGAATCCTATGAGGAGGCCAAAAGGCTGCTTGGCGAAAATCGGACTGTGATGGATAAGATTGCAGAATTTTTGATTGAGAAAGAAACGATTACTGGAAAAGAGTTTATGGAGATTTTTCGGGAGAGCAAGGGACTGCCAGAGAAGGAGGAGGAAACCGAGCCGGAAAAAGAACCGGACAGTCAAAAATAAAATGATACAAAGAACTTGCATTATTATACAAAAATATATCTCTTTTTAAGCATTAAAAGTAAATAGCTGTCACAAAATCCTTTTT
>DEPC01000113.1:0-241 GCA_002358555.1 Hungatella sp. UBA3402
AAAAACACATACGGGTGACAGCTCATTACACTGTCCACATCGGCATTGCACCGTCATTCTATATTGACCGGATAACCGGAAGTATCATTATCAAAGATATGCCTCATTGCCTTATGTAACTGCTACACTTTTTGCCAGACATTCATCGCTCACTGTCTTAACTTCAATACCAGATTTCAGTATTCCCTCGTATGCACTTCCACACAAAAATGAAAGCAGGCAGCTCTTGGCGTGTCCGCAT
>DEPC01000113.1:547-1955 GCA_002358555.1 Hungatella sp. UBA3402
AAAGCAGGCAGCTCTTGGCGTATCCGCATAGTGGCTCCGCATATCCCACACGTCCCATATGTATTTGTATATTTAATTTTCAAGGTACACCTAGACAAATTTTTCTGTCCGTTTTGGATAAAATCATTTCTGGACTTGTCCGCCCAAAAAGCACATAAGCACTCTCCGTCTGCTATGAACGGTTCTGTAAAGATTATGCGCTTTAGCGGAATGACAAGAGTTAAATCTCCAGCTTATCGGGTTCGTATTTATGTAAGATTTGTGCAAGGACTTCTTTATGCCTGTCCTCTGCTTCTTCGTATACTTCCTTCAAAGTTTCAAGCTCCCTTTTTGTTAAGGAATTGATATGCGGATTATAATGCCCTCTCATAAAGACTCCACCCGCAACACCTGGCTTTGTGTAAATTGGATACGCAAAAGATAGAGCCTGAATGTCGCTTTTTATCGTGCCAATCGTCACATCAAATTCACTTGCCAGCTCTTTTGTAGTTGCGTGACGACGGACAATCAAAATACTGATTATCTCATTTCTGCGCTCTGCTGCATTCATGCTCTACCTCCTTCCTGCGAATTTTTAATTCCATTCTACTGGCAATTGGTATGATTTTTCTGTACCAATTCCTCAAATTTTTTTGAATGTTTTTCAGGCTCAATTTTTCCTGCTATCTTTTGTTGACTTTCTTCCTGCCGCCTGATAAAATTTTTACTGGATAAAATCATAAATTTTTAAAAGTACGCTCAAACTGCTATGAGCCTGAACAGGGTAATTCTGCCCTGCTTTGGTTATGGTAGTTTTTTATTTGCCAAAACAATCCTCCATAGCCAAAATATTTGAACGGCTTTACAAAAGACGGGCGGTAACGCCCTTATGTGTTGTAAAATGCTCGCCTAAGCCCGCACAACACGCAAATCCCCTGTGGGAGATTTGCCATGAATAGCAAGCACTGCCCATGTCATGACACAGGCACAATTTTCCCAAATTTCTTACAAGTGGAAACTTGGGGAAATTGACTTGCAGAGGGCATATCCCCCTGACCCCCTAAAAGCGTAAAAATCGTTTCACTCTGCTAAAACAGACCTGACTGTTTTTGCAAAAAAGCAAACTGCCAGATATGGCATAATTAACCACATTTTCAAAACCCTAATTAAAAGAAAGGAGATTTCAAATGCCAAACAGAAAACGAAAAATACCAATACAACTTTATCTAAGCGAGGACGAAGATTATATTCTTACGCAAAAGCAAAAGGCGTCTGAAATGAAAAGCAAATCCTCTTTCCTGCGGCATCTGATTTTGTATGGCTATGTCTATGATATTGATTACTCTGAGCTGTGGGAATACAACACTGCACTTGCCAAAATAGGAAACAATTTAAACCAGATAGCAAAGCGCATGAACGCCACAGGCAA
>DEPC01000113.1:2353-2666 GCA_002358555.1 Hungatella sp. UBA3402
CCATGCTATCACGGCAACCGTGGGTAAAGCAGTAGACTACATCTGCAACCCCGCCAAAACCGATGAAGGTATAATGGTTTCTTCTTATGGATGCAGCCCCGAAACTGCCGCCTATGATTTCAAGTTTGCCCTTTCAAAAACCAGCCAGTCCGATAAAAACAAAGCCTACCATCTGATACAATCTTTTCTACCTGACGAGGTTTCTTATAAAGAAGCCCACCAGATAGGCGTGGAGCTCGCAGACAAACTTTTAGAAGGAAAATACTCATACGTTGCCAGCACCCATATAGATAAAGGACACGTCCACAACCAC
>DEPC01000192.1 GCA_002358555.1 Hungatella sp. UBA3402
ATCTAGAGCCTGCACATTGTGTAATTCCCCGATAAATTGCCCAAGCTTGTATAAATCTGTCTCTTGGTCAGTAAGACCTGGGACAACTACATGACGAATCCATACAGGAATCTGTTTCCAATCTAAATAATGGGCAAATTGGAGGATTCCCTCAAGTGGTTGGCCGCAAAGCTCCTGGTGTTTTGTGGAATCAATATGCTTAATGTCCAAGAGTACAAGATTAGTTACAGAGATAAGCTTGTCCATTTTTTGCATCTTTTTAGGATTGTCTGGCAGAAAGCTGATTCCTGATGTGTCCAGGCATGTGTGGATGCTATGCTCCTTGGCTATCTCAAAAATCTCTGTTACAAAATCAATCTGCATCAGAGGTTCTCCTCCTGTCACAGTGATACCTCCATTAGAGTAGAAATGGCGGGAATCCTCAAATTTTTGTATTATCTCCTCTGGCTCCATGACAATTCCACCTGCCATCTCCCAAGTATCAGGATTATGACAATACAGACATCGCATAGGACAGCCTTTCAGAAAAATAACCATGCGAACTCCAGGTCCATCAACAGTGCCAAAACTTTCAATAGAATGAACTACTCCTTTCATAAATACCCCCTTTCTGTGGTAATAGGAGCCTTGTAAATTCTTGAAAAAAATCACTCTCCCATCTTATAATACTCATATAGAAAAAACAGTTGTTAAGGTATTCTTTGCACTTTGAACTGTTAAGATAGGAGGTTTTTGACACGAGTCGTTGTTACTGTAACCTACTTCTTTTAGGTGATAATGGATTGGCAAGGAAGAAATAGCTACATATTATGGTGAAATGTACGAGAAATCACCTCATCCTGCTGTGCTTTTGTCAGCTTATTGAAATTTACGGCATAACCAGATACTCTTACTGTAAGTTGAGGATATTTTTCAGGATGTTCTTGTGCATCCAAAAGAGTTTCTCTTGTAAATACATTTACATTCAAATGGTGTCCTCCTTCTTGAGTATAGCCGTCCAATAAAGTAACTAGATTATCAATCTGAGAGTCATTTACATGAGTCATGGTTTTCGTTCTCCTTTTCATTAAATTGTCTGTTATTTGAAACTATGTGGTTACAATCCCATTAGCTTTAGAGGATAGGAAGTATGCTATATTTCCTCACAAGGGGTCATTCAAATATCAGAATGCTTACTTGCAAGTTCCTCTTCAATATCCAATCCTTCAAATAGAGTTGGCACCTTGCAGGCAGAATTTCCTTGTGTACAATCCAGTTCAATTTCTAAATCTCCAGCAAAAATTTGAGTATTTTTACCAAGTGCATCAGGGATTACGGAGAAGGTATTGGAAATACCATCCTGGGCATCCATAAAAGGAAGCTTTGCCACAGAAGCAAGCGATGCTACAGCTCCATTGGAATCTCTGGTGTGCATAGGATTTGCACCTGGAGCAAATGGCTCTCCGGCTTTTCTTCCATCTGGTGTGGAACCAGTCTTTTTTCCATATACAACATTGGAAGTAATCGTCAAAATAGAGGTTGTGGGGATACTGTCCCGATAGGTGTGATGTTCCTTGATGTCATTCATAAATGTGTGCACTAATTCGCTGGCTAACATGTCAACTCTATCATCATTATTTCCATACTTTGGAAAGTCCCCTTCCACCTTATAATCAACTACAATCCCATTTTCATCGCGAATTGTTTTTACTTTGGCGTACTTAATGGCAGATAAAGAGTCTGCCACCACAGACAATCCAGCAATCCCTGTGGCAAACCATCTGGTTACTTTTTTATCGTGGAGCGCCATTTGAAGTCGCTCATAACAATATTTGTCATGCATATAATGGATAATGTTTAAGGTGTTCACATAGACTCCTGCAAGCCATCGCATCATATCTTTATAGGCATCCATAACCTCATCAAAATCTAAATATTCCGAGGTAATAGGACGAAATTTTGGTCCAACCTGTTTTTTGCTAATCTCATCAACACCACCATTGATGGCATAGAGCAGACATTTTGCCAGGTTTGCCCTAGCACCAAAGAATTGCATTTCTTTTCCTACTCTCATAGAAGAAACACAGCAGGCAATGGCATAGTCATCTCCATGAGTAACTCTCATTAAATCATCATTTTCATACTGAATGGAAGAAGATTCAATGGAAGTTTTGGCACAGAACCGCTTAAAATTCTCAGGCAAACGAGGGGACCAAAGCACTGTGAGATTAGGTTCTGGGGCAGTTCCAAGATTTTGTAATGTATGCAGGTATCGGAAAGACATTTTTGTAACTAGATGTCTTCCATCAATGCCAATACCACCGATAGATTCTGTCACCCAGGTAGGGTCGCCGGAAAACAGATTGTTATACTCAGGAGTACGAGCAAATTTTACTAGCCGCAGTTTCATGATAAAATGGTCCACAAATTCTTGAATCTCTTCCTCTTTAAACACTCCATTTTTTAAATCTCTTTCTGCATAAATATCAATAAAAGTAGAGGTTCTTCCAAGAGACATAGCTGCCCCGTTTTGCTCTTTGATAGCCGCAAGATATCCAAAGTATAGCCATTGAATAGCTTCCTGAACATTGTCAGCAGGCTGTGAAATGTCATATCCATAGATTTCTCCCAGCTTTTTCAAATCCTTTAATGCTCGAATTTGCTCGGATAACTCCTCGCGGTCACGGATTACATCAGAATACATCGTGCTTCTGGTAGTATTTTTTTGTTCTTCTTTATCTTCAATTAATCTGTCGATTCCATAAAGAGCTACTCTCCGATAATCGCCGATAATACGTCCTCGCCCATAGGCATCAGGAAGCCCAGTAATAATATGACTGGAACGGCAGGCCCTCATCTCTGGGGTATAAGCATCAAATACACCTGCATTGTGAGTCTTTCTGTGGGTAGAAAAAAACTGGCTGATTTCTGGTGATACCTTATAGCCATTATCAAGACAGGCCTTTTCAGCCATGCGGATACCGCCATAGGGTTGCAAAGAACGCTTAAACGGTTTATCTGTCTGAAATCCTACAATAGTCTCCTTTTCCTTGTCCAGATATCCTGCTCCATGGGAAGTGATTGTGGAAATAATTTGGGTATCCATATCCAAAACTCCTCCTGCTTCCCTCTCCTGACGAGACAACTCCATCACTTGATCCCAAAGCTGTCTGGTACGCCTAGTAGGGCCTGATAGAAAGGAATCATCTCCATCATAGGGAGTATAATTTTTCTGAATAAAATCTCTGACGTTAATCTCATTTTCCCAGGCTCCATGGTTAAATCCATTCCATTCTGGTTTTTGCATGTAAAATACCTCCTCACTGTTTGTAAGCAGTCTACAATAAGTAGTTCACTGAATAACCCCAATAAATTAAAAAAATATATCAAAAAAAGATTCTAAAGAGAAAAGATAGTTCAAGAATAAAGTGTAAATGAAAGGTTAAGCTATAGATGATAGTTTGCTTAGGAATGTAGATTCTATTCATAGGTTTTATTAGCCATACTTACCATTTATACGACAAAAACATTCTCTACTTGCCAAGAATTGAGAAAAGTATTATAGTATTATCAGCATAAAGAAAAGGAGGAAATATTCATGCAGATTGATAAAGAAATGCTCATCGGCCAGTTAGTTCAAATGGATGACTTGATTCCACAGATGCTGATGGGTGCTGGAATGCACTGTTTAGGATGCCCATCTGCTCAGGGAGAGAGTTTAGAAGAGGCATGTTATGTTCATGGAATCGATTGTGATGACTTGGTAGCCAAAATGAACGAAGTTTTAGCTGACCGTTAAATTAGCTAGTAACACCCAGAAAAAATTGTCTGATGGTCTGCATCTACAGGAGCCAGACATCGTAGACTATCAGGCAATTTTTTCTGGGCTTAGTTGTTGGCTGACCAGTTTCACCTATAATCTTAAACTATCATAAGAAGTATTTTTCCCTTTTTCCTTTCTATTTTCTGAAAAAAATCTCCAAAGATTGTCAAAAATATGTCGAAAATCCCCTAAAATGATTGCCAATCCTAGACTAGCGTGTTAGAATTTCTAAAGAAACTTTTTTGAGTAGGAGGAAACAGAATTGATTAAAATGGTGGTCAGCGACATGGATGGCACACTTTTAAATACTAAAGGACAGATTTCAGAAAAGAACATTGAGGCAATTCATCATTTGATGGAGAATCAGATTGAATTTGTGATTGCATCGGGAAGAGATTATCAAGGAGTTTATTCTCTTCTCAATAATTATCATCTGGAATGTGAAGCTATTTTGGGAAATGGTTCTCAGTATGTAGACAAAGAGGGAAAAATTCTCATGAGCTGTTACATGAATAAGACAACAGTAATGAATGTAATAGATATTTTTAGAGAACTTCATATTCCCTATATGATTTTTGCTACAGATGGGTTTTATACTCGTGAAGACCCTTTAGCCATGAGAGAAGCTTTTATACTTAGGAGTCAAAAAAAGTTTGGAGGAACTCTAGCAGATTTTGAAAAGGGTGGAAGGTCAGAACATATGCCTTGTAATCATCTACAAAAAGTGGACGATTTTCATGAGTTTTTAGAAAAAGATAGAGAGATATTAAAAGTGGAAGCATTCTCTGTAACAGAAGCAGAAGCCAAGTTAGCAAGAGAAGCGTTACAATCTATTTCTGGAATTTCTTATTTATCTTCTTTTAATGATAATCTGGAAGTTACAGATAATGAGGCACAAAAAGGATACATGTTAGAAAAGGTGATTAAGTTAAAAGGTTTTTCCAAGGAAGAGATTATGGTGATTGGAGATGGAATGAATGATATTTCCATGTTTGAATTATTTCCTCATTCCTATGCTCCTTCCAATTCTCATGATGAGATAAAGGAGCTTGCCAGTGAAGTGGTATGTAGTTGTGAAGAAGATGGATTTGCCCAAGCCGTCCATATGGTATTAGAGAAAAATATTCTTTCTTAGTACAAATCTGAATTTGACTCTATAAAATGGAAGGTCTAAATTCTATTACCTTTAGCATGGTAGAGTATTATTACCATTCACAGGGTATCTTCTTGTTCGGCGGAACTGGACAAGAAGATACCCATGAACAGTAACAGAATATAAGTGCTAAACTATATAGTTTATTAAATATATAGTTTTCTAGTAAACTATATGATATAATATATACATAGGATATTTCTTAAAAGATTCTTTGAGTTACGAAAACATTTCATCAATTTCTTTCGTCAAAAAACAATAGCCAAAAACCGAAAGAATAGAGTGAATGTATAAATGGAGTATTATCTTTTAGAAGCCTATTACCTTTAAGGGAGGGGCAGTTCACAATAGATGTAAGCCTCAGAGAGGAGGAAGTGTATGCCAGACCTGAACAGGCCCGAAGAAGAAACCAGGGAAAAACGTCAGTTTATTAGAGAGAAAATTGCAAGACCGCCTATGACAAAAGGTCAGTTGATAAAGCGGATGCTTGCCTATCTTTTTATTGCAGCCCTGGGCGGGACTGCCGCAGGAACAAGTTTTGCCATAGCAAGACCATTAGCAGATAAATATCTGGTGACACATCCAACAGAGGAAAGTATTTCTGTTACTATTCCAACAGATGACCCTGGGGAGACTCACACAACAGAGACAGAACCCCAAACAGAGGAATCTTCTGATGAAGAAAGTTTAGAGGAGTCAGAAACCGAGAATGAATCTTCAGCAGAATCTGAATCGTCAACAGAAACGGAATCTGAACCAGAATCGGAGTCCGAAACGGAATCTGAGCCAGAAACAGAACATCTGGAGGATAGAATACAGTCTGTGATAGAAAGTTATGAATATTCGGTAAAAGATTTGGATGCTCTCTATGGAACTTTGCGGAATATAGTGAAAGAAGCGAATCGAGGAATTGTAGAAGTCCATTCTGTAAAACAAGAAGTAGATTGGTTTGATAATCCAGTAGAAACTGCTGGACTTTATGCTGGAGTTATTGTTGCCTCCACAGGCCAGGAACTGTTAATTCTGACACCAGAAGCGGCAGTAGAACAGGCAGATTCTATTAAAGTTACCTTTGAAGATGGAAGTGAAGCAGATGGCATCATCAAACAGAGAGACAGTATTTCTGGAATGGCTATTGTCAGTGTAATCACAGAATTACTGTCAGAAGATACCTTGATGGAAGTTTCTGTTCTGAAGTTAGGCAATTCCTATGTGATGAAACAGGGAGATTTGGTGGCAGCTCTAGGGGCTCCAGCAGGAATGGTTCACTCCAGTGCCTATGGGAGTATTTCTTATGTGGCACGCAATATTCAGGTAATAGATGGCATTACCAGACTTTTCTATGCAGATATCGCAGGCAATAGTCAGGCAGGTACATTTTTGGTAAATATTGATGGTGAAATCATCGGATGGGTAACAGATGCATATGATGATGAAGCGGAAAATGGACTGACAGTGGCCATGGCCATTTCAGATTATAAATCAATATTGGAGAGAATGTTCAATGGATATTCGGTTCCCTATATGGGTATCATGGGACAAGAAGTCAGTCCAGCTATGGTTCTTGACGGAGTTCCACCAGGTGTATATGTGACAGAATGTATTTTAGATGGACCTGCATACAGTGCAGGGATCCAGAATGGCGATATTATTGTGCGTATCAATGACAGAGAGATTTCTACGGTAAAAGAATACCAAAATCAGGTGGAAGCATTGAACCAAGATACTGTTGTTACAGTGGTTATTCAGAGGAGAGGGATTGAGGAATATAAAGAATTGGAGTATCAGGTGACGATAGGAGCCAGATAATATGCTGTCTCAATAGAGAGCTTTCAGAGCAGAGGCGGCAGTCTCCTTATGAGAATGGAGGGCAACAAGATGAAGTATATTGACACATTGCGGGAAGGAATGCGCATATCAGAGGTATACTTATGCAAGAGTAAACAGATTGCCCTGACAAAGTCAGGTAAAGAATATGGCAGTCTGGTGCTCCAGGATAAAACAGGAATCATTGACTCTAAGATATGGGATTTGAGTTCTCCAGGAGTAAGTAGCTTTGAAACTATGAACTATGTTCATGTGGATGCAGATGTAACAGTATTTCAAGGTTCCAATCAACTAAATGTAAAGCGTATCCGTAAGGCAGATGAAGGAGAATATGTTCCAGCAGACTATCTTCCTATGTCAACAAAAGATATCAAAACTATGTATATGGAATTAGTTGGATATGTAAAGTCTATTAAGAATCCATATCTAAATAAATTGGCTTCTGGATTTTTTATAGAAGACCTCAAATTTGCCAAAGCATTTCGGTTTCATAGTGCTGCTAAGAGTGTTCATCACGGTTTTGTAGGAGGACTTCTAGAACATACTCTTAGTGTAGTAAAGATGTGTGATTATTTTGCTGGATACTATTTAAGTCTTAATCGGGATTTGCTTCTCACTGCTGCTTTGTTCCATGATATTGGAAAAGTAAAAGAGCTTTCCGTTTTTCCAGAAAATGATTATACCGATGATGGACAGCTTTTAGGGCATATTATCATTGGAACAGAGATGCTGACAGAAAAGATTCGCACAATCCCAGATTTTCCTCCAAAATTGGAACTGGAATTAAAACATTGTATTCTTGCCCATCATGGCGAGCTAGAATACGGCTCTCCCAAAAAACCAGCTCTTTTAGAGGCCCTGGCATTGAATTTTGCAGATAATACAGATGCCAAGATGGAAACCATGATAGAGGCTCTGCGGGCTGGCGGTGACAATATGGGCTGGCTCGGCTATAATCGACTTTTAGAGACAAATCTACGAAAAACCACGGAATTTTGATAAAGAAGAAAGTGTTCCAAATTATCTGCACAAAACGGAGTCCTGGAAAAAGGAGATTTCATCCTTTTCCAAGACTCCATTTCATTCTATCAATCTATGTATAATCAAAAGCAGGAGGGCTGCTTGAGTTGTTAGTCGAGGCCGGCAACGGGTGCGCGCAAGGTGCCGCCCGCCTCATTGTTATAAAATTCTGGCCTGCTCGGTAGTTGCCTACCGCTTGTTCTCAAGCCGTATCATATCTTATCGATATCATGGTTATATCATATCAGAGAAATGTGAATAGAATTTGATGAATCCATAAAAGATGTGTAAAATTCTGGAAAGAATTCTTAAGAAACAAGGAAAGAATTTCTTGCGGGATAGGAATAAAGGGAATAGAATACAAGATTAGAGAGATTTATCGAAATCAAAATACTAGGTGACTGTGAAGTGAACTGTTGTAGAAATATTTTGACAATATCTGACATACTGTGTCTGTCCTAAACGACAGTATTATGCTATGCTAAAGTATGCCCAATAAAGGCAGCAGCTCATTTTTATGGTATAAATATAGTTACAGAAAATGACAGCAGAATATTAAAAACCCAGTATTTATGCATCTTTCAGAGTTTTGCAATTACTTAAAAATTAGAATAGGATAAAAGGAGATAGCAATCCATGATTGTTAAAAAGAATGATATTTTTGTGGTGGCAATCGAAGATATAAGTGATGATGGCTCAGGAATCGGCAAATTAGATGGATATATCTGGTTTATCAAGGATACTGTCATAGGAGATGTGGTAGAGGCTAAGGCCATGAAAGTAAAAAAATCTTATGGGTTTGCACGACTTTTGAATATTTTAACCCCTTCTGTCAATAGAATTGAACCTGCCTGTCCTGTAGCCAGACAATGTGGCGGATGCCAGCTTCAGGCCATGAATTATGAAGAACAATTAAAACTAAAAGAAAATATGGTATACAATCATTTGACACGAATTGGAAAGCTCGAAAATTTAAAGAGAGTTCCAGTAAAAGTTTCTCATGAAAAATCGGTTGTACAATCTGCTTCAGATATATTATCAGAAGATGTTATAAGAGCAGATAATGATGTAATAGAGTTTTTTTCCATTATAGGTATGGATAATCCATGGAGATATCGCAATAAGGCACAATTTCCCTTTGGAATGGACAAAGAAGGCAATATTGTAACTGGATTTTTTGCAGGCAGAACCCACAAAATTATTTCTAATGATGATTGTCTTTTAGGGATAGAAGAAAATCAGGAAATTCTGAGTATTATCAAAGATTTTATGATTCAATACCATATCAAACCTTATGATGAGGAACAACACCAGGGGGTGCTGCGACATGTGCTGATACGTAAAGGCTTTCATACAGGACAGATAATGGTATGTTTGGTAATCAATGGGGATAACATGGCATCAGTAGAGAAGTTAATAGAAGAATTGATAAAGATAAAAGGCATGACCAGTATTTCGCTTAACATCAACAAAGAAAAGACCAATGTGATTATGGGGAAAGAGACTGTTCCACTTTATGGGAGTGGATATATTACAGATTTGATTGGAAATGTGAAATATCAGATTTCCCCAGTTTCTTTTTACCAAGTAAATCCTATACAGACAGAGAAATTATATCAAACTGCCCTGGATTATGCTGGGCTCACTGGAAATGAAGTGGTGTGGGATTTATATTGTGGTATTGGGACGATTTCGCTGTTTTTGGCACAAAAGGCAAAATGGGTATTTGGAGTGGAAATCGTTTCTCAGGCCATTGAGGATGCTAGGAGGAATGCAGAGCTAAATGGATTGTCAAATATAGAATTTTTTGTAGGTAAAGCTGAGGAAGTCTTGCCTCAGAAATATGAAGAAAACCAGATTCATGCTAATGTAATCGTAGTGGACCCGCCTCGGAAGGGATGTGATGAGAGATGTCTGGATACCATTGTGAAAATGAATCCAGAAAAGGTAGTGTATGTGAGCTGCGATTCTAGTACATTAGCTAGGGATTTAAGATATTTATGTGATAGGGGATATGAGGTGAGGAAAGTAAGATGCTGTGATATGTTTGGGTGGACAGTGCATGTGGAGACTATTGCGTTGATACAAAAGAAAACCTTGTAGAAATCCTTTATTTTAGGCACTTTGCGAAACATTTCATGTCCATGGGGTGTTGCAGGCGATAGGGTTTGCCCTGCTCGTGCTGTTCTTTGTCGTCGGCCTGATGCGTATCTGCAGCGACTTCGCAAGCGTGAAGAAGCTCGAACACACCTTGAAGCTGTTCATCCGTTTCGCCCTTGTGAAAGTTGCGGTCACTTACGACTTGGAGCTAATGATGGCTCTGTTCAAAATCGTGTAGGGCATGATTTCCGCCGTTATGAAAGCCGCAAGCTTCGGCTCGGCACAAAATACTGTCTTGCCGTCGGAGATTGTGACAGCCATGGAAGACTGCAGCTTTTTCGAGAGCATCCCTCTTTGGGCGGTCAAGATGGTGTGGGGCTATATCGGGGAATTGGTGTTCAATATGCTCGTCCTTGTTGGTGCGGTCAAGATGGCAGACCATGTTGTGCGTGAGATAATAGGCTTGTAAAAATGCTGTATCCTGTTGACTTCATTGTATGAAATAGATATAATATAGGTAGAATATTACTATCATTGATTTGAGGAGGTGTCGCTATGAATATTCGCCCGTCAGCAGCAATCAGGCAGAATTACAATGAGATTGCCGAACAGTGCAGAAAAACCGCAGAGCCAGTTTTCCTTACTAAGAATGGCGAGGGGGATTTGGTGGTTATGGATATTGGGACTTATAACCGCAGAGAAAAAATGCTTAAGCTCCGTGAGGAACTTTTAGCGGTTGAGGAGGACAGGATGCGTGGCAGCAAAGGCTATTCCGTTGATGAAGTAGCTGCAATGATGCGTAATGCAATCAAGAAGGCGGCAGGTCATGGAACAGCAGAATAGATATCATGTTATTGTGTCACAACGGGCAACGCAGATGCTTGTTTCCCATGCTGCATTTTTGGCGCAGGTCAGCCCCGAAGCTGCGGAACGGTTGACCGTAGAGTTTGAAAAAACTGCAAACTCACTGGAAATCATGCCGCAGAGATGTCCGTGGCTCACGGGGGAATATATTCCCAGAAACGCTTATCGGTTTATCCTGTTTGAAAAATGGTATATGATAATCTTCCAAATCATGGATGATATTGTTTATGCAGATTATGTAGTGGATTGCAGGCAGGATTATGGATGGCTTATACGGTAACAATGAAATAATCAGAAAAGGAATCGTCACTTATTAAAGAGTGGCGGTTTTTATGTTTCAAAAGAGGTGTTTATGGATTGGAAGTAAAGATAAATAAGGAAATCCACAACTACATGAAATCCATGTTCTTCGGGCTGTCGATGCGGCAGTTTTTGTTTTCCATGCTTGCCTGCGGCGTGTCTGGTGCGGGCAAGCTGTTCTCCGGTTATTCCTTGCGTTTTACAGGCTTTTTTGATTGCTAGTCCTAACGGTCTGAAATCA
>DEPC01000063.1 GCA_002358555.1 Hungatella sp. UBA3402
TACCCTAGCTGCCATGGCATTTGTAGAAATATCATCAATATAATCAAAATATTTCATGTTTGGCCTTCTTGTCAACACATCTACGCCTTCCAAAACGGTCTGACTGAATCCTTCTTTTTTTAATTCCTGAAACGAACAACCACCCTCCTCTACTACATCATGGAGAACTGCTATAATCTTCTCGTCCTGAGTATCCACCCTATCTACCATGCGCAATGCATGTTCAATCATAGGTTTTCCACTGCAATCATTAATCCCCTGCAATGTCTTTGTTGCAAAATCAATCGCCTTCTGTAACATATCCCTTGCCCCTCCTTTTTAAAAATATTATGGAATTTCTGTCTTTCTCTATATTAAAAATATAGTATATATGGTTAGTATTTGTAAAGCGCTTTTTCCTAATATGATATTTTACTTTCCTCTAGCTACTTTCGCTGGATACCATTTCTGAAACCATACTGTAAAAATCCCCATGAAGATGGGAAACACAGAATTGATGAGTCCCACAAAGCTAGTAACAGAGCTTCTTATCAAAAACCAACTAAAAACGGATATAAACAAATAAAGCAGCCCCCAAAACATAGTCAGAATACGATTGGTCTTTAAAAAGAGAGTATTTTGTAAAGCAGCCTCTCCACCATAATTGTTCATAGAATAATTAGCCGTAAGAGGCACCCATTTTGTAAAGCAGGAAACAAACCACATAGTGCCAAAAGAAAGATATGATAGCGGCAACATCCATTTTTCTGAAACGCCAGCTAATATCATAATAGAAATATTTGTTACCAAGACATTAGTCACAACATCATATAAGGTCTTTTTATTTCGATAAAAAATAAGAGGAATCAATGCGCATATACTGATGCTAATAAGACATCCCCATTGTTTGTAGATTGCAGGAGCTATCCATAAAACAATCCATGGAATCAACATAATATTCATATTGGTATTTTTCTGTGGCGGGGCTGTATCCATTCGTTTCGTTTTTGGCTGTGAACCGCCAAAATAATTATCCCATTTCAGCATCAAGGTAAAGTCTCCCTTTACCTTGTAAAGCCCTTGCATCATGGCCTCGTCTCCCCGAATCTCTCCGGCTGCAATGGAGCGCCATACAGTAACCGGAGTTTCGATTTTGGTAGTAGGTGTTAAAGACCCATCCGTATAGACACAGCTTCCCTCCTTGCCCAACAGGATTTGATAACTTTCTTCCACGTCCGTATAGTCCATTTCCAAGACAATATCTTTTCCTGAATAGCTTTCTTTGCGATAAAACGCCGCCATCTGCTTAGTAAAAACCAATGTGTCTGACTCTCTTTTGACATTAAAACCATGTTCTCCAATTTTTGTGCCGTCCTTATTAATCCCCCAGCTTGCATCTGCACAGGCTTCAAAAGTTTTCTTTGGCAATAAAAGCTGGTCAAGCAGTTCCTGTGTTTCTCTGGAAATGCTACCTTTTGTGTATTCCTGTCCTGCTTGTTTCACATATGAAAGATATTCATTGGTTCGTGCGGATAATTCCGGCACCCGAAATAATTCGCCTTGACCGCAGAAAATAGTTGTATAATTTCCTCGCCCACAGAGATGATCAAAAAGGCTATACACACCATCATAATTTCCCTTTGCCGTATAAAAACCACAGGTAGAGATTACTATGGTTCTTTTTCCATTCATGTCATATCGAGAAGGGTGATTTCCGTTTCCAACCTGTCCCTCCTTTTCCTCCATAAAAGGCAAAACCATGGGAAGTTGACGGTCAATCAAGTTTTTTAAAGGGCCTGGAATTGTAAAATAATATAATGGGAAACTCCATATTGTAATATCCGCCCAGAGTAAATCTTGAATAACCTGCTGCATATCATCTTGTATATAGCATTGTCCAGGTGTGCGATTCCAGCAAGAAAAGCACCCTTGGCAAGGCTTAATATCCATACAGTTTATTAAAAGTTCCCTAGTTTGAATGTCCTTGAGTTCTTGCTTCATGCCCTCCAAAAATGCAGCCGTCAATCGGTAACTGTTGCTATTGATACCTTTTGGGCTGCCATTTATCACTAAAATATTCATAGTTTTATTTTCCCTTCAATCTCTGTATGCAGTCCTGCGCCCATTCCATTTGCATCTGCATACTTCGTCGTCCGTATTCTACTGTCATCTGCCAGTAAAGGCTCTTATCCTCCTGCCCGATTATATTATTATAAGTATCAATATGCTGTTCGATAGGTTCCAAACTTTTTAGAAATAATTCACAACTTTGCTTTACACATTCAAAATAATGGATATTTTCTTTAATACTTCGTTCTCCAAGGAAAAAAACTTTCATCAAAATCGGTGTTTTAATCCTAAACCCCAAATCACCATCTGCGAGCCATCGCAATAACTCCTCCCGCCCCGCTGCTGTAATGGAATAAATATTTTTATCCGGTTTTCCGTTTTGCGGAACAATCGTTTTGCTGACCCACTCCTTTTGTTCCAGCCCCTGCAATTCTCTGTAAATCTGGCTGGTTTTCGCATCCCAAAAATAATTTAGCGAATCCCGAAAGACTTCCATAATTTTATATCCTGTCATATCCTGATAATTAAGCAGGCCTAAAATTCCATGTTTTAACATATGCTGTTCCCCTTATGCTTTATTTTGTTCTATATACGGATTATATTCCACAAATAGAATATAGTCAATATAATTTTTTCTTAACATTATTGACAGCAACACTTCTTTGTGCTACATTAGCTTCATACCAATAAATACACTGTGACTTATAACAAATTACAGTCAACAGTTGGTACTATCATACAATAGAAAATACCTGTGAGGGAGTAGTAAGCACATTCCTATTAGAATGTGTGACAAGTCAACAACCCCGACCTATGGTCTGGCTTGCCTTAAATAACGAGACTCATGTATAACCACAATGGTTGTACATTGGTCTTATTTTTTGACCCTTGGATAACTGTTATGGTTATTCAAGGGTCTTTTCTTTTGCAGTTTCCTAAAGTACTCAAAAAATGAAAGGAGAACTAATTATGCAACTCACTATCATCTTATTTCTGTTTCTTTTAGGAATTGTCCTTATTGTAAAAGGCGGGGATTTCTTTGTTGATGCTGCCTCCTGGATTGCAGAAGTCAGCGGGGTTCCTAAACTTATCATTGGAGCCACTATTGTCAGTCTTGCCACCACCATGCCGGAGATGCTTGTCTCTATGATGGCTGCTCTCCAGGGAAAGGTTGACATGTCTATTGGCAATGCTGTGGGAAGCGTTACTGCCAATATTGGTTTGATTATGGCAATTTCTCTGTTATGCATGCCAGGAACCATACAGAGGATAGACTACCTTCCAAAATCCATTTTAATGATGACTGCTGCTCTGCTCATTGTTATCAGTGGATTCAAAGGCCAAGTATCAATCTTTCTCTCTGTAATCCTCTTAATTGTTTTTATTATTTTTATCTTTGAAAATATTAACTCAGCCCGACGCTCCATGGCAGTTGAAATACCTTTGAAAGCTCAAGAAAAATCAACATTGCCTCCCAAAAAAGAAATTCTTGTCAATATAGCAAAATTTGTCTTTGGTGCTATTGGAATCATTGTGGGTGCAGATTTGCTGGTCGATAATGGCAGCGAACTAGCTCGCCTTGTAGGAGTATCAGAACGGGTTATTGGTGTGACAATTGTTGCTATCGGCACTTCACTTCCAGAGCTTGTCACTACTATCACTGCTGTGGCAAAAAAACAATCCTCGTTATCCGTAGGCAATATTTTGGGGGCAAATATTCTGGACCTTTCCTTGATTATGCCTTTGTGTGCGTTGGTTTCTGGTAAGCCACTGCCTATCTCTCAAGCTTCCGCTGCAATAGATTTGCCTGCCTGTCTTCTAGTTGGAAGCATCGCTTTAATTCCAGCTATGATTTCATCAAAATTTTCCAGATGGCAGGGGATTGTTCTTATAGCTGTGTATGTAACTTATGTCATTATCACATGTTTCTTTATGGGAGGGTGAGTTTTATTCAAAAATAGAGGGCTGCTGCAAAATTTTTACAGCAGTCCTCTATCGTTTAATATTCCTTGCTTCCCAAACAATATTTTTTTCATACCATTCTTTAGGATGTTCGGTTCTTTTATATGCCCTGCCTAACATCTCATATATCTGAGGATACT
This sequence comes from Hungatella sp. UBA3402, assembly GCA_002358555.1. Taxonomy (GTDB): domain Bacteria; phylum Bacillota; class Clostridia; order Lachnospirales; family Lachnospiraceae; genus UBA3402. The sequence goes on from DEPC01000063.1 coordinate 4,152, forward strand.
TTGCCTCAGCTTTCAGAAGTATCTTTAATTCAGAGGTTTGTATCGGGAAAATCTTCATCCCCGTAATATAGTTTGTTCCAGTTGTATTATAATATTCCATATATCTTCTTGCCCTGAAATCAGAAATAACATTTACATTCAGATACGTTGTCACAAAGATACAATAAGCTTCTTCTTCAAGATGTGATAAGCGATATTCTCCTAAATGTCTGGATACAGGTTCCATCTCCATCCTGCGCTGATTAGATCCATCTGCCAAGGTAGCTTCTATCAATAATGTATGGTTTGGATATTGGGATGTTTTCTTATATTCCCATACAATATCTGCCTCCCCGCCACCTGCATGTGTCTTTGGCAATAAATCTGCATCCAGAGAAAGATTCATATATTCAAGGGCATCTCCTTCTTGATTGCTAATCACATACCATGCAATTCCAAGGATATATTCAAAAATTGTAGGGATATCTGCATTATCTGTAACTAATGTTCGTATCTCTTCATCATTTCTACTTTCAAAATAACCAAACAATGTAATTAAAGTTTCTTTATCGAATTTTTCCTCAATCAGCTTATGAAACCTTATATATCTTTCATCTTTAATAACTTTTCGTGCAGATTCTTTATCTGTAATTTTTCTTCCAAGAACCTTTCCAAGCCTTTGATATAACTTATCTGTGTCAATAGTTAAACAGGGATTGATTTCCTCAAGTTCTGTATCCTCTGTCAATAACTCGGTCTTCTCAAATGCAAATGTCAAAAGTTCTTCCGTTATACTCTCGATATAGCATCTTGGAAGTATATCAAGCTTCACTATATTATCTTCAAATAAAACAATATCTGTAATCTTGAAATATCTTCTGTTTAAATCAAAATAATCTGAAAGCGTAGCTTTTGCCTTAAACAAATGCATAAGCCTAAAAAATTCCTCGTTAAATTCTCTCTGAGTTTTTATTTTTAAGAATGGGGCTGTGTTGAATACAGAAAGTCCCTCTCTTTTAATGACACTTCTAACATTAGTGCTGTATAAATATCTTCTCCAAGCACTTCCTACTTTTGTATTCGTCAATTTTTTGGTTGCCTCATACAGTTTTAATGTTAAATCCATATTATCCAATACAATTCCTTTTAAGCAAAGGTAAATCTCATAATACGGCTTGTCATATCGTGCACTTTTGCGGTTAATCCCAATATTACAGATTAACTCTTCATCAACTGTCTCATTCTGTAATAACTCTAATGCCTGACAATAATTCTCCATATCCATGAGTACAGATAAGATGATATCTTCATAATTCAATGTCCCCTTTCTTGATAAAAGAATACAGTCAATCACCTTTTCTGTAGTTTTCTTATCAACGCATAAAGGTAACAGATAGGTAAACTCATCATAAGTCAAATATCCGACCTTACCTATTACATACAAAAATACAACAAATGGCCGAACAGTTTTGCCATCAACATCATTTGAAGTCTTTAATAACTGCTTAAAATACAAATAACTGTCTTTGGGAATTTCCAGCAAATTATCGGATGAAAAGTCCTTTTCCTCTGAAATTTTAAGCAATGCTTGTCCTGCCTTTGTTATATTGCGTTCATTGTCCAGCAATCCAATATCTCTTAGACCAGAAGTTTTTTCTCGTGCATCCTTATCAGGTCTTGGCGCATCTCCCTTTACAAAATTTTTGCTTTTCAAAAAATTATAATATTCTGCCTGAAAAGCATTATTTCCAGTCCATACTCTACCTCTATTCGCTGGAAGATACCGAAACTCTTTCAATAACGCCATCTGCATTTCAATGCTCATATTAAATTTATCGGTTCTGTAACTGGTTGTTCCAATGGACCAGCAATAGCTTCTAAATCCAATCTCTTTTGCCATACAGCCACTCCCCTGCCTAATAATTCACCACCAACACTTCTTTTGTTATTCCTTCTCTCTTGGTATGATAATTGGAATTTGAATAATCATAGTCAAGTCCTATTGCCTTAAATTTTTTATGCTTCTTTATCCAATCATCTAAAATTACATTCTTTCTTCCTTTACTTTCTAAGACATTAGACAGGGCAAATCGAATTCCTCTTCTGTCTAATTCTTCCAAATAGGACAATAAATCTTGCTCATCTTTTTCTGTCCAGCCATTCTGTTCATTATAAGATGCACAGGTAATTAAGTAAGGAGGGTCTGCATAAAAAAAGCTCTTATCTGTATGCTCGTCCAAATTAACAATTCTAAAATCATGATTTGTAAATTTGTAATCACCGCTTTTTATTCGGTCAAGAAAGTGCTCCAACTTGTCCTGCATTTTACAGTTAAAATCTCTCTTTCCAACAGGCAAATTAAATTGTCCTTTTCTATTAAAACGAATTTGGTTATTAAACGAATACACAATCAGCAGATACAGCATTAAATAGTATTCATCATTTTTTTCCATTTTTTTATTAAAGTCTCTTCTTAGTCGGTTATATCCCTCCTTATTGTAGGAGCCTACCCCCTTGGAACCTTCACAACCATAATACTCATAACCATTTTCGCTTACCATAGACAGATTATAATTTTTAATAGATTCAAAAACCCAATTAAAAATATCCTCTTTTGGCAGTTTCTTAAAGGTATTGAGCAAACCTATCAAATATTCATTGGAATCATTGAATTGGACTTTATTGCAATTGACATTAATTCCAACATTACATCCACCGCAAAATAAATCGACTACTTTATCCGCATCTTTTGGGAAAAAAGGCAGTATCTGCGGTAATAATTTATATTTTCCTCCCGTATAATTTAATGCGGATGGTATCATTTCTTTTTCATTTTCATAGCACATACACAAAAATAATCTCTCCTGATTTTCCTTTATATTAGATTTTCCCGTTGAAAATACTTTATGATCCTCCGCAAAGACTTTTACTACACCCTTTTTCTGCAATATCCTCATAATATCTTCATCGCTAATTTTTGCATTGGAACGGTCATTTCCTTTTTCTGCCATATTATTATAGGATAATATAATATACTTGGCATGAATGGAATCTATAAGTTCTTCAAAGGCTGCTGCTGCTTTTTTTGTACAATAAGCGCTTTTTAGTGACGACCTGTCCATTTTCTTTGCAATTCCAAATACATCTGGCTTATCCCATTTTGCTACATTATCCAACAAATGATAAGCATCACAATACTGTCTGGAATTATATGGAGGGTCAATATAAATTAAATCTGCCTCGATATCAGAGACAAGCTTATTTGCATCCATATTATAGCATAGATTATTTTCATTTAAATTCTCATTTGGCCAAGGTACCGATAGCTCTAAATGTTTCGTAAACTTTGTTCCTTGTCTATATGCATCGTAATGTCCACAGGTATTTGCAATCCTGTCCATAGCATACAAAAGAGAGGTTACTAACAATGCCCTCTCTTTCTGATTTATCTCCTCTTTTCTATATCTTTCTTCAATATCTTCTCTTATAAAGCCAATCTTTCTGCAGTCTGCCAGCGAAAAATAGGTATCTGCAAAATGTTCGCTCATATAATTGTCTTCATTCACAGTCATAGAATTATAGTTCTTGATTAAATCAATAACCTTTTCTGTGGAATATTTCTCGCTGCTAAACCAAGCCAAATGGCAGATATAATTGCTGTACATGATATCATTGGTGATTAGCTTTTTATCAGTAAAAGCGGAAGCTACAGCTCCTGTTCCAGCAAAAATATCTGCAACTGTATTGACCCCTTTACATTCCTGCTGCACAACCTTTTTGATAAAAGGCAGCAGCTTATATTTATTGCCCAGATATCTCCGGTTATTGATTGATATGGTTTTATAGGGAAGTTCTACGGTCTTTACCTCGTTTTGTACACGATTTTTCTTGATATATTCCTTTAATTGGTGATACACAGAATCTGTCCACAAAGGTCTTCCACATTCGTTCACTTTAATCTCAGCCTCAGCATTATCTTTCAAATAGTATAAATAAGACCTTGAAATATCTAACTTTTTTGCCATTTGAGTTGCTGTGTAGTTCATCTTGCCATCTCCACCTAATGCAACATTTTTTTCTATTTATTGGACACTTTTATTATATTATACCACAAATATAAGGATATTCAACGCTTTTTGGAGATTTTTGCAAGGAAAAATGGATGCTGATTAGTAGTATCTCTCCTTAAATAAATAGTTTCTCCATCACATAATTTTCCATATCGTCAATATTATAAATCGTCTCCATAACTTCAAAG
>DEPC01000090.1 GCA_002358555.1 Hungatella sp. UBA3402
TGGGGTGACACTGGTTATCCCTGCCGCGGAGAGCAGAGGCCAGTGAGCTGCAACTAGGCAGCTAATGCTAAATTATCTTCAGCGTTTATTTTTAATTTTGCCATTTAACGCATCGCATGCGGATAGCTTCACCAGCTGCATGACCCCTGTCGAAACCAGTACAGGCCCATTACTATTATTTTTAATATAATTTGAAACATTGTATCATATTTTTTTGCAGCTGTCAAATAGAAATTTGGGGTTTCTGCAATTAGTCTTTTGCCAAAATCATGTAATATTTTACTTATTGCATATACAATTCCGAAACGAATTGATGCAATAAGTGACATATTTTATCTTAAATAGCCTGCATTATAGCGGTCAACTTCTGATTAAACATTTATATATTATGAATATAATGAAAATCACTTCTAAAATGACAAGTTACAATTCCAGTATAGGTACAGAAGAAATTTGGAATTCAAGAAGGAGACAAAGTACTGTTCATCAAAGAAGAAAATAAACTTGTTATTATGAATTAGTTTTATTTTCAAGAGAAATGTGGTATACTGGTAAGTATCATATTTTCGGAAAATTTTTAAGGAGGCAGGTATGTTAGAGAAAATCGACTTATCCAAAAAAGCGGATAAAGCCACATTTAAACAGGTGATGGAGACAGAAGGGGCACGGTTAGGAAGTCTTCAAAGGGAGTGTAAAGAAGCAGGAATTCCAGTAATGATTGTTTTTGAGGGAATGGGGGCAGCAGGAAAAGGGGTACAGATTAACCGGTTAATTCAGGCATTAGACCCAAGAGGCTTTTCGGTATATGCCACAAACTCTTCTAATGAAGAGGAGCAGATGAGACCGTTTTTGTGGCGTTATTGGACCAAGACTCCGGCAAAAGGAAGGATTGCCATTTTTGACCGCAGTTGGTATAGCATTGTTCAAAGAGATAGGTTTGATTATCCAGAGACAGAGTTAGATTTGGAAGGAGCATTTCAGGATATCATGTCCTTTGAGAAGCAGCTTGTTGATGACGGAACTGTGATTATTAAGCTGTTCCTTCATATCTCTAAGGAAGAACAGAAAAAGAGATTCAAAAAGCTAGATGAATCAAAGGGAACTTCCTGGAGAGTGAGTAAGCAGGACTGGAAGCGCAATAAGGAATATGATAGTTATTTAAAGATTAATGAAGAGATGTTGGAAAATACAGATACAGAATATGCGCCTTGGACTATCATTGAAGCTACGGATAAAGACTATGCTGCTATGAAGATTTTAACCACAGTGGCAGACCGTTTGGCTTATGCTCTGGAAAGAAACAGTGGAAAAGTCAAAGAAGCTAAGAAAAAACAGAATCAAATTCCCGCTGAACGGTTCCAGAATGGAGTTTTATCTGGCATTGATTTGTCCAAGAACCTGACAAAAGCACAATATAAGAAAGAATTGGATAAGCTGCAAAAACGGTTATCAAAGCTGCACAATGAGCTGTATCGGCTGAGGATTCCTGTGGTTTTGGGATTTGAGGGTTGGGATGCCGGAGGAAAGGGCGGAGCGATTAAGAGACTTACCAGCCATTTGGACCCAAGAGGATACCAGGTAAATCCAACTGCCTCACCCAATGATATTGAGAAAGTACATCATTATCTGTGGCGGTTCTGGAATAATATGCCCAAAGCAGGCCATGTGGCTATCTTTGACAGGACTTGGTATGGACGTGTTATGGTGGAGCGAATCGAGGGATTCTGTACAGAGGCAGAGTGGAAGCGCGCTTACCAGGAAATCAATGAAATGGAATCTCATATGGCCAATTTTGGGGCAGTTGTGCTGAAATTCTGGTTGCATATTGACAAGGACGAGCAGGAACGGCGATTCAAGGAGCGTATGGAAAATCCAGCCAAACAATGGAAGATTACAGATGAGGACTGGAGAAATCGAGAAAAATGGGATTTATATGAGCAGGCAGTAGATGAGATGCTGGTAAGAACTTCCACTACCTATGCCCCCTGGATTGTAGTAGAGGGAAATTCCAAGTATTATGCAAGAGTAAAGGTGCTGAAAACCGTGGTTGAGGCATTGGAAGATAAAATTAAAGAAGTTAAGAAAATGCATTAGCAAAGAGATTGGGATGCCAGAAATCATATGGGAAATGTATTAATCATCGGTGGTGGTGCGGCTGGTATGGCGGCGGCCATCGCCGCCGCAGGTTGTGGACATGAAGTCCATTTATATGAGAAAAATGAAAAATTGGGGAAGAAATTATTTATCACTGGCAAAGGAAGATGTAATGTGACCAATGCCTGTGATATGGAAGAACTTATGGCGAATGTGGTGACAAATCCCCGATTTTTGTACAGCAGTTTTTATGGCTTTACCAACCAAGATATGATGAACCTTTTAGAAAGAAATGACTGTCCACTGAAGATAGAACGGGGAAACAGGGTATTTCCAGTTTCTGATAAATCTTCGGATGTGATTGGAGCTCTTTCTAGGCAGATGAAAAAGCTTGGAGTTATGGTTCATCTTGACAGTGAGGTCAAGGGAATTATCGTGGAGGAAGGTGTATGCAAGGGAATCCAAGTTTTAAAAGGAAGTGCAGGGAAAAAAAATCTGTGGGGGAATGCAGTGATTGTAGCCACTGGAGGACTATCTTATGAGGCTACTGGCTCCACAGGTGATGGATATCGGTTTGCCAGAGAAAAT
>DEPC01000134.1 GCA_002358555.1 Hungatella sp. UBA3402
GAGGGAATGTTTCGGAAAAATCCAGATATGAGGAAGGATTGGATGGAAAAGGGGCCTGAATATTATAGTAAAATTCAGAAAGAGATTGTAAAAGAAGCAGTGAGCATGTTGAAGGAAGGAGGATATCTTCTATACTCTACTTGTACATTTTCTAGAATGGAGGATGAGGAGGTTGTGCAGTGGATTCTCTGGTCTTTTCCTGAAATGGAGCTGGTGCCATTGGAATTGTTTGAAGGGGCAAGTCATGGGATTGGATTGACTGGATGTATGCGGCTGTTTCCTCATAAGATTCAAGGGGAAGGACATTTTTTGGCTCTGCTCCGAAAAAATGGGAAAGCTGAGAAGGAAGCCTATGAAAATATCAAAAAATCATCAGATAGTAGGAGAAAGAAATCTTATAACAGCGAAAATTTTAGTAGAACAGCATTGGAGAGAGCAGATGATTTCTGGGATTTTCTAAAGGAAACCAGATTAGAATGGGAGAAATCCAGGATTGTAGAGAAGCAGGATATGGTCTATTATTTGCCAGAAGGATTTAACATGGGAAATGGGTTGCGTTATCTGCGAACTGGGTTGTGGATGGGAAAGTTAAAAAAGGGAAGGTTTGAGCCAAGCCAAGCTATGGCTATGGTGTTGAGTGAAAACACATATGCCAACAGTATTTCCTTTGACAGCCAAGATATACGAGTGATTCGATATTTAAAGGGAGAAACGATTACACTCAAAGAGAATGAGAGAACTGCAAAAGGGTGGTGTTTGGTATGTGTAGAAGGATTTGCTTTGGGATTTGCCAAGGTAAATAGAATGATATTGAAAAATAAATATTATCCAGGATGGCGGTGGCAGTAAAATGGGAAAACAGATGCGTTTGGATAAATTTCTTGTAGAAATGGGTGTGGGAACTAGAAGCCAGATAAAGGAGATGGCAAAAAGAGGAAGAATTGAAATCAATGGTTTGCTTGAGAAAAAGACAGAGACAAAAATTGACCCAGATAAAGATACAATTACTTGTGATGGAGTTAAGATTATTTATACAAAAATGGAATATTATATGTTGAATAAACCGCAAGGGGTAGTGTCAGCCACAGAGGACAAGATTCACCGCACAGTTCTTGACCTTATCATGGACTATGATGCAAAATTTGATATTGGTGAAGAAAGACAACAAAAGAGGAATGATTTGTTCCCTGTAGGGCGATTGGATATGGATACCGAAGGTTTACTTTTAATTACCAATGATGGAGAACTGGCTCATAATCTTCTCTCGCCAAGACGTCATGTGGATAAGAAATATTATGCCAAGATAAGAGGAAAGCTTCCAGAGGATGCAAAACAGCAATTTGAGGAAGGTTTGACTCTTTCCGATGGAACCCATATTATGCCAGCTATATTGGAAATTCTGGGACAGAACTTGGAAATTGTAGGTCATGATGAAGGAATTACAGAAGTTATGGTAACTATTAGAGAGGGAAAATTTCATCAAATAAAAAGAATGTTTGAAGTTTTGGGGTGTAAGGTAGTCTTTTTAAGACGACTGTCTATGGGAAGTTTGGTGTTAGATAAAAATTTGGAGCCTGGAGAATATCGCTGTCTTTTCCCAGAAGAGATAGAGGCAATAAAAAGGGGATTGAAATATTGATAAAATTATGGTATTCTTGAATAGAACAAATGTTCTGTTTTGCACACAGCCCCATGCAGAGGAAGTATGCCGCTAAGGCGGCGCATGGGGCGCGGCGAGTAGGGAAAGTCTTCCCTACTCGATTTGATTGATGTAGGTATCTGAATAGTTACAGATTTTTATAGAGGAACAGGAGTTTGGAATGAAAGATATTTTAAATGGAAAAAAAGCGATTATTTTTGATTTGGATGGTACATTGGTGGATTCCATGTGGATGTGGAAAAGTATTGATATAGAGTTTTTGGGAAGATATGGCCATGAATGTCCACCAGAGTTACAGCGAGCTATTGAAGGTATGAGCTTTTCCGAAACTGCCATCTATTTTAAAGAAAGATTTCGTATTCCACTGACTTTGGAGGAGATTAAAAATACTTGGATTACAATGTCTATTGACAAATATCGGTATGAAGTATCTCCTAAAAAGGGAACAATGGAATTTTTGGCTTATGTCAAGGATATGGGGATTGTCTGCGGCATTGCCACCAGCAATAGTCGAGAGATGGTAGATACAGTAATCGAAGCTTTGGGTATGAAACCCTATTTTCAGGCAGTCGTTACAGCCTGTGAAGTGAAGGCGGGGAAACCAGAGCCAGATATTTATCTGAAGGTAGCTCAAGATTTAGAGGTCGAGCCAAAAGATTGTTTGGTCTTTGAAGATGTTCCTGCTGGAATCTTGGCAGGAAGGCGGGCAGGTATGGAGGTATGTGCAGTGGATGATGAGTTTTCTAAGCATATGGAGCAGGAAAAACGGGAATTGGCAGATTATTTTATTCGCGATTATTTTGATATTCTTGATGGTGAACTTCTATGAAAACAGATTATTTGCCTATCAGCCGCTTAGATATGAATGTACGAGGCTGGAATCAGTGTGATTTTGTATATGTCATTGGGGATGCTTATGTGGACCACCCATCGTTTGGTCATGCCATTATATCCCGAATTTTGGAGGCTCATGGATATAAGGTGGGAATTATTTCTCAGCCTGACTGGAAAGATGCAAAAAGCATTACGATTCTTGGGAAACCAAGACTTGGATTTTTAGTATCTGGTGGAAATATGGATTCTATGGTGAACCACTATTCAGTATCAAAGAAAAGACGGCAGGAGGATTCTTATACACCAGGTGGGGTGATGGGAAAGAGACCAGATTATGCTTCTATTGTGTATTGCAACTTGATTCGTTCTGTTTACAAGGATGTGCCTATTATTATAGGGGGAATTGAGGCAAGCCTGCGTCGGCTGGCTCATTATGATTATTGGTCTGATAGACTTAAGCGTTCTATTCTCTTAGATTCTCAGGCAGATTTGATTTCTTATGGCATGGGAGAAAAATCCATTGTGGAGATTGCAGAGGCTTTAGACAGTGGGCTTGATGTGAAAGACATTACATTTATTGAAGGGACTGTATATAAGACAAAAACTTTGGAATCTGTCTATGACTTTGAGCTTTTGCCCGATTACCAAGAGCTTTTGAAGGATAAAAGGAACTATGCCGAAAGCTTTTTTATCCAATATTCCAATACAGACCCTTTTACAGGAAAACGATTGGTAGAGCCTTATGAGGGAAGAATCTATGTTGTGCAGAATCCTCCTGCTAAGCCTTTGTCTCAAGGCGAGATGGACCAGGTCTATGACTTGCCTTATATGAGAAATTATCATCCAGTTTATGAAGAAGAAGGAGGAGTTCCTGCTATTCGAGAAATTAAGTTCAGCCTTATTAGCAATCGGGGATGCTTTGGGGCATGTAGTTTTTGTGCTTTGACCTTTCATCAAGGAAGGATTATTCAAGCTAGGAGCCATGAATCTCTGATAAAAGAGGCAAAGCTGTTGACAGAAGAACCAGATTTTAAAGGTTATATTCATGATGTAGGAGGCCCTACCGCAGATTTCCGTTTTCCTGCCTGCGAAAAACAGATGGACAAAGGGGCATGTAAACATAGACAATGTTTGTTTCCAGAGCCATGTAAGAATTTGCGGGCAGACCATGGGGACTATATCGAATTGTTGCGAAAGCTGAGGTCCCTGCCTAAGGTAAAAAAAGTGTTTATTCGGTCAGGAATTCGATTTGATTATGTGCTGGCAGATTCTAAAGGGAAGTTTTTGAAAGAGCTGTGTGAGCATCATGTCAGTGGCCAACTGAAGGTGGCGCCAGAACATGTGGCAGACAAGGTACTTAAACGCATGGGAAAACCAACAAACCAGGTATACCAGAAATTTGTTGATGCCTATGAACAGATGAATCGAAAGCTTGGGAAAAAACAATATTTGGTTCCATATCTGATGTCTTCCCATCCTGGCAGTACTATGAAAGAGGCAGTAGAATTGGCAGAGTATTTAAGAGATTTAGGATATATGCCAGAGCAGGTACAAGACTTCTATCCTACTCCTTCTACGATATCTACCTGTATGTATTATACTGGCTACGATTGTCGAACAATGGAGAAGATATATGTGCCTGTAAATCCCCATGAAAAGGCGATGCAAAGGGCGTTGATTCAATATCGAAATCCTAAGAATTACGACTTGGTAGCAGAAGCTCTTAAAATAGCTGGAAGGACAGATTTGATTGGTTTTGACAGGAAATGTCTGATTCGACCCCAATTTAAGAAAAATGAAAAGGATTTTCAAAAAGATTGGAATAAAAATAAAGAAAGAACAGGGATAAAAAATTCAGTAAAAAAAGATAACGACAAAAAGATAGAAAAACAGAGAGTAAAACCAAAAAAGACTATCAGGAATGTTCATAAAAAAAAGGGGTAGAAAATTGCGAAAAAAGAAATTGCCAAAGCAAATAGGATAGGAAAGGAAGGAAATTTATGAATATTGCTATTGTAACTGGAGCTTCTTCTGGGATGGGAAGGGAGGCCGCCATCCAGATTGCAGACCGGTTTGCAGGGATTCAGGAAATCTGGTTGGTTGCCAGAAGAAAAGAACGTCTTGAAGAGTTAGATGGGAGAGTACCTGCAGATATCCGCTGTTTTGATATGGATATTACTTGTCCCCAGGAGAGGAAGCGTTTGATTGAGGCTTTGAAGGAGAAAAAACCTAATGTGAAGATTCTCGTCAATGCCGCTGGATTTGGAAGAATTGGCAAGGTGGGAGAACTGGTGATGGAATCAGAATGTTCTATGGTTCAGTTGAACTGTGAAGCTTTATGTGCTATCACTCATCTGGTTCTCCCCTATATGAGACATAATAGCAGGATTGTCCAGTTTGCATCTGCGGCTTCCTTTCTTCCTCAGCCAAAGTTTGCCATTTATGCTGCTACAAAGTCATTTGTACTCAGTTATTCCAGAGCTTTGGGGGCAGAACTCAAAGACAGAGAAATTTATGTGACTGCTGTATGTCCAGGGCCTGTGGATACAGAATTTTTTGATATTGCAGAGACTACAGGGCAGGTTCCACTGTACAAAAAACTGGTGATGGCCAATCCCAGAAAGGTAGTCAAAAAGGCATTGATGGATAGCTATATGGGAAAATCTATCTCTGTCTATGGTATCACTATGAAAGCCTTTTATGTGCTATGTAAAGTAATCCCTCATCCATGGATTCTGGCAGGTATGACAAAGATAGGGTGGTAGAGGAAAGAGAGTTCTTGTTGCAATGATTAAAGTGAAATCAGGGAAAGAGCAGAGGTTATGAAAGGAAGACGAGAAAAGGGGCAGTACGGATATCGCAATTATCATAAAAGAATGCAGAGTGTCAAAGTATTGTTTGGAGCAGCTATGATTTTAATTCAATTAGGAGCCAGAAATTTCACAGATAATGAGGCAGTAAAAAATGTCTTAACTCTGATGGCTATTCTCTCAGTTCTTCCCACTGCTAATGTGGCCTCTCCACTTTTGGCTTCTTGGAAATATAAAACTCCTTCCTACGAGTTTTATGAAAAGGTAAAGGCTTGGGAGAAAAATGGGGTGATAGTATATGACTTAATTATCACATCAAAAGAACAGATTATGCCAATGGATGCCTTGATGGTTCATTCCACAGGAGTTTTTGCTTATTGTAGCCAAGCAAGGGTAGATAGTAAAAAGGCAGAGACATACTTGAAGGATACCTTTAAATCTCAAGGAATGCAGCCTAGTATAAAGGTTATAAAGGATGAAAAAGAATTTTTAAAACAAATCAGCAACCTAAAACCAGACTGTCAAATAAATGATGATAAAAATTTTGACCCCAGGATTAATGTACTGAAAAATTTGTCAATGTAATGACATATTGTAAGAGAACATGATGTACTCCTATCACTTAAAAAGTGGGAGACTTTTTGCTACAAATGGTTAAAGGTTACACATAGTAGATAAGTGTTCTGTGGGGATATCAAGCAGAAAATTATAAAAAGGTAAGATAAGATGAAGATAATCACAATAACGGATAGAGAGGCAGGTCAGCGTCTTGATAAAATGCTAGGGAAATACTTAAATCTGGCAGGAAAAGGATTTATCTATAAAATGCTCCGCAAAAAGAATATTGTTCTTAATGGCAGGAAGTGTGATGGCTCTGAAAAGCTTTGTCAGGGCGATGAGATTAAGCTGTTCCTTTCTGATGAAACTATAGAAAAATTTTCTCAAATCAAGGTTCAGGCTGTGAAAAAAGCCTGTTTGGATATTATTTATGAAGACGAACATATTTTACTAATCAATAAGCCTGCAGGTATGCTGTCCCAAAAAGCAGAAAAGGCTGATGAGTCTCTGGTAGAATATGTGATAGATTATCTTCTGGATACAGGATTTTTGACAGTAGAGCAGTTACAAACCTTCCGTCCAAGTATCTGCAACCGTTTGGACAGAAATACTAGTGGGATTGTGGTGGCTGGAAAATCTCTTTCAGGACTTCAAATTATGGCAGAAGTATTTAAGAACCGAAGCATCCATAAGTACTATGATTGCATTGTCAGCGGACAGCTAAAGGATACAAAAACCATAAAAGGATTTTTGAAAAAAGATGAAAGAACGAATCAAGTGAAGATTTTTGAAACTCAAGTGTCAGGAAGTGCTCCTGTTGTGACGCAATATGAACCTATCTCCTATATTTTGCCAACAAAGGAAAGACAGAAAGGGTATACTTTTTTAAAAGTTACATTGGTTACAGGACGTACTCACCAGATACGTGCACATTTGGCATCCATTGGACATCCATTGGCGGGGGACAAAAAATATGGGGATGCCACAGTCAATGAAGAAGTCAAAAGACGATTTGGCATCCATTATCAGATGCTTCATTCCTTTCAGTTGGAATTTCCAACACTTCCAGAGCCTTTATCCTATTTATCGGGAAAGTCTTTTATAGCACCATTGCCACAGGAATTTTGTAGGGTTTTAGCATCTATGAAAGAGAAAACACTTAGATAACAGGAGTAAAAAGAGATGAAAAAGAAATACAAGATTATATTGATAACCTGTGCCATGACATGTACAATAGCAGGTCTGTTTTGGAAGCTTCGCAGTCAGGGGAAAGATAAAGGGATTATGATTAGACCAGAGGAAGATTGTCCAGTGGGCAGCATAATATCCTATTGTCAGAAGGACGAAGCTTGGAGCAATGACAAGCTTGGGAAATCTGTTTATCGTATGGGTGGTTCAGGCTGTCTTATAAGCTGTATTGCAGCAGGACTTTCTTCAGAATGTCAAAATCTTGGCATTGGAAAAATTATAACTGCTGGAGAGCTAAACCAATTATTTGGACAAAATGGGGTTTACAATCAACAGGGGGATATTGTGTGGGGGCGGATTGAAGATGCTATGCCAGAAGTTGAGGTTTTCGTAGCATCTTCTGTTGATTCCAATGAGATTGAAGAATTGCTGAAAGAGGGACATTATCCAATTATAAAGGTAAAAGGTGAAGGAACAAAAACTGCCCACTGGGTGATGCTGGTAGGAAGTGAATATGGAGAATATCTCTGTATGGACCCATTAGAAAAAGATGGGAAACTGATTCCATTAAGCAGACATGGAGGAGTTGTGTACCGGATGCGATGTGTGTACTGGGCAGAATAACTATAAATTTTCAGATATACTATAGGATTGGAATTTTTTTGGAAATTACATAACTTACATTTGAAGATATCGTTGCAGGAAAAGAGGCGATTTAAGTTGGCATTCTGTTATGATAAGTTTTTGTTAGCGGCAGAAAAAGTATATATTCATACACTGCGTGTTTTGACGACATTGTTGACAGCTTCTATATGGCTAATCGTTATTAGTTGTGTGATTTTTGGGAATCAGATAGCAAAGCATGGAACAAAGCTTTCTATTATTGTCTCTATTATTTTTCTTTTAATACTGTATATATGTTTTCAAGGACTGTTGGTATGGCTATGTATTCTGTGCAGGCGTTTAAGAATCGGAAAACGACTCCTGGTATGGATGGTTATGTGGGTTCCAGTTGTGAATTTTGGAGTCGCTTTATATGTAAGAGGATTAGCCAAGAAGGAGATTGACCATACCCTATATAAGATAAACCTTGATGATATAAGAGCTGAGTTGCAAATTTGCAGTACTCGTTATCCTCTTTTACTGGTTCATGGGGTTGGTTTTCGAGATTTCCACTATTTTAATTATTGGGGAAGAATTCCTAGAGAGCTGACACGCAATGGAGCTAAGGTTTATTATGGGCATCAGGAAGCATGGGGAACTGTAGAAGACAATGCCCAAATATTGAAAGATAAGATTTATGAGATAAAAAGGGAGACTGGATGCGAGAAAGTGAATATCATTGCCCATTCCAAAGGAGGATTGGATTCCAGATATTTAATCAGTGGACTTCATATGGAAGAACAGATAGCTTCTTTGACTACCATCAATACTCCCCATCAAGGTTCTGCATTGGTAGAATTTTTAAAAAGATTGCCAGATTGGCTTTATAAGCTAGTATGCAGTTATATTGATTTATATTTTGGAAAGCTGGGAGATAAGAATGCAGATTCTTATACAGCCAGCTATCAGCTATCAAAGGCTTTTGCCAAGGAATTTAATGAAAAATATCCTAATGCATCAGGAGTCTTTTACCAGAGTTATGCCAGTCTTATGAAGTGTGGATTTAGCAGTAAGCTGCTTTGTATTCCTTATTGGATATTAAAAAAGCTGGATGCCCCCAATGATGGATTGGTTACAGTAGACTCTGCTAAATGGGGAGAATTTAGGGGAGTGATGACCAGTTCCCATATGAGAGGAATTTC
>DEPC01000002.1 GCA_002358555.1 Hungatella sp. UBA3402
ACAATATCGCTGAGAAATGTTCCCATCAAATCCCGTCCTCTTCTTGTATCCAAAAGTGGCATATCCAATACTGCAATATCTGCTTTTCTATCTTTTGTGATAATCCTCCATTGTTCCAAAATTTCCTCATAATTCCTGCCAAGACGATCGATACTTTTTACATAAAGTAAATCGCCCTCTTTTATTTTTTTCAATAAATGCTGGTACATGGGGCGATTAAAGTCCTTACCTGACTGCTTATCCATATAAATATTCTCTTTTGGCACCTCTACCTCATTCAATGCTAAAACCTGCCTGTCCTCGTTCTGCTCTTTGGTGCTAACACGCACATATCCATAGGTTTTTCCCATCTAATCCTCCTTTGTCTATTTCAATGCTATTCGCCAAAACTACCATTGGAAAGCCATCTTCTGTAGTCTGACGTAAAATTCAAACATTGTCATAAACATATCATATACCCTTCAGATATCCTTCATACATGGTCTCTGGACAAGTGCACTTATATCTCATTAAATTTATTTTCATTGAGTCTTTCCCCATTCTCAAAAACATGGTATAATAAAATAAAAAATCTATTGCAGCCTTAGGCTACACCAAGATATTCTGTAGGATATTCTAATTGGAGGTTTCATATGCCTGGATTTACTACTCATTATATTTTAGGAATGAAGGCTTATAATGACCTTCCTTCCAACCCATTAAAACATATTATTTCCAAATATCGCTGGCTTTACCAGCTAGGTCTTCAGGGACCGGATATATTTTTCTACAATATTCCGATTCTCCGCCATCGAGACTACCGCAATGTAGGCTCTTACATGCATGAGCACAACATCAGCTCTTTTTTCGAGATATATATAAAAGAGATATCTCTTATTACATCTAGGCAGCAGCGAGAACAGGCGCTTTCCTATTTCTGTGGATATATATGTCATTATATTGGAGACTCTATCTGTCATCCTTATGTGTATGGACGAATCAACTATGATATCAAAAATCCTAGTACTCAGCATCATGGCCTCCATGCGGAACTGGAAAATGATATTGATGCATTACTTCTAAAAAAATACAAAAAGAAAAAGCCATCTGAGTTTAACCAAGCTGCTACCATCTGTCTTAATGGACAAGAGACTCAGTTTATCTCTCGATTGCTTTCTAGATGTATCAACCAGTCTCACTATCCTTTAACCTACCATAACAATTTCCAGGTAACTCCTCAGATGGTTCATCGTTCTATTTTAGCTATTAGGTTCGGCTGTCGTACCTTGTCAGACCCTTCTGGAAAGAAACGCAATAGTATCCAGTTTTTTGAATCCATCTTTTTGAAAAATCCAGTGGCTTCGCGAAAGCTGGTGACTGACCAGGTAGCTAATCCCAGATGGAGTCTGAATCTGGACCATGAAGTATGGTGCAACCCTTGGAATAAACAGATGGCTTCTACTACCTCCTTTCCTCAACTATTCCATCAATGCCTTGCAAAGTGTCGAACAGCCTTTTATATGCTGAATCAAGGACTTATCAATGGCCTCCCTACAGAAGAATCGGATGTGGTTTCTCTCATACGGGAATTGGGCAATTACTCTTACCACAGTGGATTGCCTGTAGATGAATAAACAGACCATTAAAAGGAGATAGGAATGCAAACAATTTATCCCAAGGAAGATATGCTTTCTCTTTCAGACCTCTGCAAAGAACTGTCTATATCTGTGGCTACAGGACGAAACTGGATAAAACTTGGAAAGCTGGTTCCTGCTTCCAAAGACAAAAAGAGCTTATTTTTTCATCAGGAATATGTTGCTAACATAAAAGCAGAGATAGAAACCGGAGAAAATTCGGCATTAAAAAGCAGACGAAATAAAAAATATATTTCTGGAAATCATGTTTACCATTCCTATATTTCTGAAAAGTCGAACAATCTTTCTACTGTTTCGACCATAATAAGCATAATTTCCAACAGACAAATAGTGATTACATCTCCTATTTTACATGCCCTTCTTGCAGAATGTGCAATTCAGTTAATATTATCTAAAACTGGAATGGCTGCTTGTACAGACTGTCTGAAACAATATGATTCAGGTGCATTTATAGAGAATGCCTATCTTTATCTGGTTAAAGACCTTATTTCCCAAGATGCTCTCACTAAGACAATACCAGAGAGTTATCCAGAGCTATTCCAAGTGCAATATACTTATGAAGACAGAGAAGATATCCTTGGTTTTCTATACATCTCTCTAAAAAATATAGGAACCCGCAAAGCAACCGGCTCCTATTATACGCCTACAAAGGTTGTGAAAAAGCTTTGTGAAACATTGTTTTCTATCAATGAAACCAAGGATAAAACAGTTTTTGACCCTTGCTGTGGTACTGGCAATTTTTTATTGCAGCTTTCTCAAACATTCGATTACAGAAGTATTTATGGAAATGATATAGATGCTATCAGTGTGACAATAGCTCGAATCAACTTTGCATTAAACTATAATATATCTGATAAAGAGATTATCTATAATCATATTACTATGAAAGATTATCTTAGATTTGATGCAGAACCAAAATTTGACTTTATCATCGGCAATCCTCCCTGGGGGTATGAATTCTCTGAAGAACAAAAGCAACTACTGAGGAATAAATATATTTCAGCTATAGGAACTAATATAGAATCCTATGATATATTTGTTGAACAGGCATTATCAAATCTCAAGATTAACGGCCAATTATCTTTTGTACTTCCAGAAGCATTTCTGAATGTCAAAGCCCATACTTCTATTCGTAGCTTGCTAATGAAAAACAGTTCCTTTCAGTATCTGGAATTTTTAGGCAATGCTTTTGACAAGGTTCAATGTCCCTGCATAATTCTTCAGATATTCTATAATCAGAAACCATTTGATTCCAGAGGTCTGACAGTGAACGATGGGATTCGTGAATATACCATTTCTTATCCAAGAAATGTCAATGCTGAGTGTTTCAGCTTCTTAACGACCGATACAGAATATAAAATTATAGATAAAATGAATAAGATGACAAATAAAATATTTCTTTTTGGAGATGCCATCTTTGCATTGGGAATTGTTACAGGAAATAATAAAGACTATATTTCACAGGTAAAAACACAAGACAATGAGATAATATTAAAGGGCTCTGACATTTGCAGATTTAGATTTAATCATTCAGATAATTATATTGTGTTTCGCCCCGATTCCTTTCAGCAGACTGCCCCTGTACAATATTACCGAGCCAAAGAGAAACTCTTGTACCGCTTTATCTGTAATCAGTTAATCTTTGCCTATGATGATAAGCAAACCCTTTCTTTAAATAGCTGTAACCTGCTGATTCCAACAGTCCATAATTTGAATATAAAATATCTCATGGCTGTGCTAAATTCTAGAGCTACCCAGTTCTTTTTCAAAAAACAGTTTCATTCTGTAAAAGTACTGCGGTCACATATTGAACAGATTCCAATACCACAAATTGACGAAGAAAGCCAAATTCCAATTATTACACTGGTCGATGCTATCCTTGATTCGACTAATAAATATGATATTCTCAGTATCTATGAAACTCTTGATTTTGAAATTGCAAAACTCTATCATTTAACAGAGGTAGAACACAATATTATCATAAAATCTATGGAAGGAGAAAATCTTTTTCTATAGGTCTTTTATCAAGCAAATTAAAAAAATTCAACTGCAATTCTACTTAATTTTAGACAATAGATAGAATCATAAATGAACCGCCTCACAATAAAGCGCAAGGCAGCTCATTTATTCTGATTTCTTTCTTCATGAAATTCTTCTATTCTCCTCCACTAGCACTGACTGGACGGTA
Organism: Hungatella sp. UBA3402; assembly: GCA_002358555.1. Taxonomy (GTDB): domain Bacteria; phylum Bacillota; class Clostridia; order Lachnospirales; family Lachnospiraceae; genus UBA3402. Next base: position 3,823 of record DEPC01000002.1, read on the forward strand.
TTCTCCGGCAGGAATGGTATCCTCTAAAATCCATGTTGTGCTGTCATCCTTCGTGGAATCTGGCGAAACTAACACATAGATTCCGTACTGCTCTACAAATCCCCCATAAGAATTTTCACTAGAAGGAGCATAATCGCTGTTTTGCTGGGCAATCAAATCATTAAAGCCTTTAATCACTGTCGTTGCATATTTTTCTGCTTCTTCATCAGAGATAGTAGTGTTCAAAAGCAGAAAGAACTTGAGCATATTCTCATCTGGATAGAACCCTCCATTTACTGTCTCTGCAAATGGATAGGCATCCAAATCTGAGTAAATCTCATCAAAATCATCCCAAACCTGTTCCCACACAATACCTCCTACTGGCACTGGCAGGTCAGCATATTTTTCATTATTATTAGAAATAATATTTTTTTTGGTGCAGCCGCTTACTAAGCATAGACATATGCTTACCAGCAATAAGATCCAGCGTTTCATATTGGTATATTCCTCCTTTTTAACCATTGTATATTGTTGTACAAAATATTCTCCCAAAAACATAGATTAAGGGATAGCTGAAACGTATTATATAAGAAAACCTCTATTTTTTATAGGGGTTTTTACAAAAAGT
>DEPC01000083.1 GCA_002358555.1 Hungatella sp. UBA3402
ATATTTTCATATCTTGCCAAGTCGGTTCGGTCTCCATAGGTGATGCCATAGAGTTACCTTGGTAAAATATTCAGTTGTCCTTTTTTATAAAGGAAATATATTATATAATGAAATATGATTGATGTCAAGAAAAAATATCACTTACTGCAATTAGATGAATTTATACAATTAAATGCAAAAGACTAATTGCAGATCACTTAGATTTTTCTTTTCTTGGTTTTCTTTCTGGCAATTCCTCATACATCTCGGATACCATATTCCTAAGATTTTCTCGATTTTCCAAGATAGTCACTGGAAGCATGTTCTTCGCTCCCTTATAGGGCGCCTCTGGCACACTATCTGGCATATATTTTCTTCCTGCTTTTGTATCTTTCACTAAAAATCCATTCTCATAGATTCCACCAAAAATTCGCTCTCTATAGTAAAAAATATAACCTCCCATCATAGGAATACTGCGAATTTCTCCTAAATCTGATAATTGCTCTAAAATATATTGCATAAGTTCCTTATTTGCCATGAACTGCTCCTTCCTGTTTCTTTAGACAAAACGAGTATCAATCTGTTAAAACCTGATAACTTGCCTGCCCATAAAATCCTCGGCTTTCTAAAAAATCTTGCTCCCACCAGGCAGTAATATAATATACCTTCTCTGGCTTTAGATTTATAAAACTGCTATCTTCATATTCTGTAGTGATTTCTTGAACTTTCTGAGTTGTTTCAATTTCCCAAGAGTCATATTCGGTCACAGTAATTCGGTCTGGCAAAGCTTCAAAGTTACAGACATAGAAAGCTCCTTCTATTCCATTATAATGAGAAATCTTTAATGCTTCTACTTGCTCTACATTCAAATCTAATGGATGGCTGCCACATGCAATGATATTAACCATCTCATCACTGTCGTTTTTATAAGCCCAATTATAATTACCTGGTGAAACTGAAAAAGTATTGAATGTACTAGACAATGCATCTGATAATTGCAAGTTTGGAGGACTTTGTAAAACAGTATCTGTTTGTACCATGTTTTCTATCTCCTGTTCTTCCTTTTCCTCTGTTATCCCTCCTGACTCCTTCACTGTCTTTCTTTCTGTTACCTTGCCTGAGTCTCTAACCTGTCCTGTAGGGTCCTCGCAGATTCCTACAAAGAGAACACAGTCAGAGCTTTCTATCATATAAAGAAATGGTCTGTCTAAAACCATATCTGCTCTTCCCTGTGGTATAGCTGCTCCTGCCCAATCTATCACAGTAAAAGCTGCTGCTTCGATTCCATTTTCATCAATCGCAATATGGGTATCTTGGCTCACCCTGTCTATCCATGCTGGTTGTTGGGTCATTTCTGTAAAATCTGCCTGTTCTGAAGAAAATGCATCTGTGACACCAAGTTTTTTTAACATATCTGTCAGCTTATAGCTACTCGAATAAGAAAACTTCGGAATCTGCCATATCACTTCCCCCATAATCGCAGAACCTTCAAGAGCATCTTTTAAAGTTTTCGGAGACTCCAAAAATTCACGGATATCTACGCCCTTATCTGGTAAAAGAATCTTTACATGCCCATTTTTTGTGTTCAAATAGGATACTGTATAGTTCTCTCCTCGGTAAAAACCATGAGACCCCATAGTCTGATTCATAAAATCGCAGGTAACTTCCTCTCCATTTCCACAAGTGAATATTCCTTCTTTAGTTAAATTCTTATCAAATTGATCCTGCCATTCATCATAATAATAAATGGTATTTATTAAAGAAAGTACTTGATTTGCATCTAGAACAATTGGTGGCTGAATTAACCCTTTTGTATGTTCGCTAACCCAATTAGCCATAGCCTGACTCATATCCTTTGTCGAAAAATCTCCCTGATAAACTTCCATAAAATAGGTATCTCTTACATGATCCAGATAATCCCGATTTAAGGTAAGTCCCTGATTTGCCCATAAAGATGAAGCAATCTGCAATTTATAGAGTTCTTTATCTTGATATAGACATTGAAATCCATGACAGCAATCCTCAGCCAACTGTTTTTCCATCTCATATCCCAGCAAGTCTAACAGTTGTTGCTGAGTAGTTCCTCTTGCTCCTGATGTAGCAGCAGCCAAAGCAAAATACAGACTAGCTGGAGAATAAAATGAATTCTCTGTCTCCCCCCTTAACAGTTCGCAAGCTGTTTCATAAGAAAAATCCTTTAATGCGTCGGCAAACTCATCTCTGACCCAAAAGTTCTTCCTATCTTCCCACTCTTCTTCCTCTGTCTTATATTGCTTTACTGGATATTCTGGTACTGCTAATACTTTCACTGTAGAAGTCTGGTTTTCTGAATCAGTTGGTTTTTTTTGCCCTACGACAGTTTCAGGATTTACTGAAGATTCCGGTTCTTTATTGAGATTACTTTCTGGTGTATGATTTCCTTGGGTGCAGCCTGTCAAAGTTGTGCAAATCAAAAAGCAAACCAACATTCCTGATATTTTTCTTTTAAAACTTTTTTTCTCCATTTGCCTGTTCTTCATCTCCAACCCTCCATATTCCTTTCAATCTCTTTGGGCATAATGCTACAACAGATTAACTTTGTTCGTTAAAGTATACAATAATTTTCAGATTTATGCTTTAACTTTCTCTCACCTTTTTCTTAATTTCTTGTTTTTCATCCTTTAAGATTATTAAATATTTCTTTTAGGTTTAACAAAAAAGA
>DEPC01000212.1 GCA_002358555.1 Hungatella sp. UBA3402
ATTTACCACATGGTTTCTGAAAAGAAAGCCTTTAACCCAACCGATTATGAGGAATTGATGGAACCCCATAAGCATACAGAGCGTGTCATTTTAAATGAAACTAGCGCTATAGCATTTCTTGCAGCCCAAGGTTATGATATATCAGGTTTAGTTAAATGCAACGATAAATAAGTTTTAAATACCCAAACATATATTCGAGGAGAGGCTTTTTTAAGACCCTTTATTTAAGTACGCCTCAAAATCCACTTTATTTTTCACTCTTTTTTCCGCAGGAAGTTTACGATTACGAGTAAAATCTTTGTCTGAATTAATACAATAATTTCGTATCTTGGATGCAACTTTTTTAATTTCAGTTGATAAAATTTCCTTAATGCGTTTTGCCTTCATAACATTATCTCCTTACAATCAGTTTTTTAACTATATTGATAATTTTCGCTTAACTACTATTTATTTAACAGAAAAAGTACTCATATATCAGTAATTTTCTATAAACTATTTTATCAAAAAAATATACAAAAAAAGCCCCCTATACCATTTACTTAGCATGGAGATCTTATTTTGTTCTCTTAACTTAATGACATTGGGAAGGTGGCGGATGCCTTTGTAGAGCTTGAGGATGTGGACATTGTGGTAGTTGATGTTGGCAGGTACGGTTTTGTAAAGCTGCAATATTATACACCACCGACAGGCTTTGAGAATGATTTTACTTTCACGGACAGCAGAGAAATATTTGAAGATTTGTGGGAGGAATGGCTTCATACACAGATCATTGTGCTTGCAAGGGAAATGGGTGTAGGCGATATTGACTAAGATAATTTTTTCAAACAGTTGCCGGAAAAAAAGCAGAATGAGCTTATGGGCAGGAAACAGCATTTCGCAGAAGAAGCGGGAATAGAAACAGAATGAGCCTGTCGGAACGTGGCGGGTGGCATTTTCAAGCCTTGTTGGAAGTGTGATTATCTTTTCAATCACACTTCCGGCAAGGTTTCCAGAGGTACGGAGGTGGAAGACCTCTGTTTAAAAAATGTATTGTATAAGATATATTGATATATTATAATCATACTGTCAACTTGAAATTGGGAGGAAACAGACACTATATGAAAAGCTGTACTGCAAAGGAATCAGCCTTGTGTTCCTAAAAGAACCGCATATTAACACGGATACTTATAAACACGCCCTCACGAGCGGTGTACGCATGACTGGTACAAGCGTAGACCTGATACTGGACGGCTTGAACAGGTATCTGATGGAGTTAGCACGTGAACAGATACGTCTTGCGTTCGGACAGGCAGAGAAAGAGGTATCCGACCTGCGCCAGCGTACAAAAGAAGGGATTGAAACGGCAAGGCTGAACGGCAGGCAGGTTGGACTTCCAAAAGGACAGCATCTGGAAACGAAGAAGGCGAAAGAGGCCAAAGACTTTATCCGAAGCCGCAATAAGGACTTTGGCGGTACGCTTTCCAACGAGGAGACATGGCGTCTTGCAGGGATTTCCCGCAAGACTTTTTATAAATATAAGAAGGAACTCAGGGAGATGGCGGGGTGAATGCCTGCCAGGCATAGGGCATAAAGAGGGGAGCATTTTGCTCCCCTCTTTGCGGCTATATCCTGCCCGTGTTCCGGCGGATGGCTGTTTATCTGCCTTCTATTTCCAGTTTGAGCTTATAAAGCTCTGCCTCAAGACGCTCAAGGTCTTTGCGTGCTATGCCGCAGTAGTCGTCAAAATCACTTGTACAGCCTACAAACAGGACATTGCATTTAATGCAATCGCCGTGAATGTCCGCGCCATAAAGCCAGCTCGCAATCGGATTATCCGGAAGCTCTTTGTAATAGCCGAGGTCATCTACCAGCATGAGAATATTGCCTCCGTCATAGTATGGTTTTAATGGGTAGTGGAACCCGAGATTACGGGGAAGTATCCTCATAAACGGATTCTGGCCTGCTGCTTCTGTTTGTGCTGCATTGCTGCCCGGGATGCCGGAATAGCAGGCAGGACATGGATTATACAGCCTGTTTGGGCGTACTTCATCGAGATACCTGCATCCGTTACCGAGCTGCTTGCGGATAAAATCGTCGCTGCAGCCGGTATTTTCCGGGTAATTTACGATTCTGATATCGTTTCCAGTGGTCACGATTATACAGGATCTTGTATAAATTGTTTTTACAGTTTTCATATTTTTTCCTCACTTTCTGTTATGTCCGCCGCATTCTAGGTTGCATAAATCTGTCCTGTCCATTTTGTTTACAGCTCAGATTTATCCTCAGAATGCAGGAGCCGTTTTAATAGTTGCATTATTGTTTTTTGTTATTCCTGAGCATATGCCCAATCTTGACCAGGGCTGTCCACAGCATGCCTGTGGCATCCCCATATCCCGTGATGATACTTAATTCAAGTTCTGATTTTCCATGCATATAATGCAGCACCACAACGGTGCGTTCCTGCAATGTCAGTTCGGAATTGATAAGCAACCTTTTGAATTCTCCTGTCTTATTGCAGGAAATCGTAAGATTGTTTGTAATTGCTTTGAATGCCCCTGCCGGATCGGCAAGAAGTCCATCAAGATGCCCTTTGGATGGGAACTGTCCGTTTCCGCAGGACGTGTCATAAGGCGTTTCGCCTAAGACGGTTTTTGTGGCTTCAAAGAGCCATTTCTTGACGGCATCGCCAAGCTCCTCTTGCGCTTCTGAGATTGCGCTTACGATGTCCCAAAGTTCAATCTCCGCCATGTCATGGAGTTCTACTTCATGTAAAAGCTCCAATTCATTGCACATCTCATCTGTCGCATTCTCTCCGTATCGCATATTTGTCACCTCCTTTCCATATTTTTTTGTTTCCAATTTTAATTCTTTGCTTTTATGGAAACCAAAGTTACTCCCGCCGAAGGCTTTTGTACTTTTTTAGTTTTGTATTGCGTGAAGCTGCTTCTGCTAATGGAAAGTGCCGCTGTATTTTTACATGGACAGCGGCACTTGTGTATTTCACTTATCTACTGGTGAACCTGTAGAAATCTTTTTAACTTTTTGTAGATGGGCGGCTGCGGCATACTACCTGCGGATGAGTGCGCCTCTGTAAGTCGATTTCAGAACCGGAAGACAGCTGTAGCTTGTACTCTGCTTTCTCTGATACCATAAGGAACCGCCTTTTGCATAGTCGGGTTTATACCAACCGTCCACGTCGTATTCCGCGATCAGCGGTTCCGGCTGCGTCATGGAACCTTTTTTCCTATGGACGTCGCCGGTGTTCACTTCCCAGATGTCATTATGGTTGGCTACCCAGGCGGCAACTTCCAGGCGGAACCGTTTCGGTGAGTATGTGTTCCTGCGCTGCACTTCGTTCTGCATCCATGACTGGAACAGGGCGTAGAGCCATTTGAAGGGCTGCATGTCCCATACAAGCGGGAGGTTCCCGTTCTCATCAGGGAGCGCGAACGTATCGAGAAACTCATGTACTGCGTTACCGTTGTCAATACGGTACTGCGCGAGATTCTCATCGATCTCTTTAGGGCGGATAAGTTTCTTGATATCCCCCATATGGAGAACACGGTAAAGGATATACTCATGAACCTTCTTGTCCCTCACGAATGTTTCCTGGATGAACGGGCTGTCGCCTGTTCCTGTAAAACGTTTCGTG